>NZ_FR878188.1:0-70027 GCF_000434315.1 Eubacterium sp. CAG:156
GTAACAGTTAATGATTTTAAGACAGCAACAGAAGCTGAAGAACCTGATCCTGCAGATTATGGAGTTTGGGTACCAGGTGTTCCTGTGATTATTGGAAATGCACTTGAAGCAATTAACTGTGCAGGCTGGTTGCAGGGATTAATCCTTGATGGTATTGTAGCCGGTGTTGGTGCTGTACTTGGTTTCGTACCACAGATGCTTGTATTATTTATTTTCTTAGCTTTCCTTGAAAGCTGTGGATATATGGCAAGAGTTGCGTTTATCATGGACAGAATTTTTAGAAAGTTCGGTCTTTCAGGAAAATCATTCATTCCAATGTTAATTGGTAGTGGATGTGGTGTTCCGGGTATCATGGCATCAAGAACAATTGAAAATGACCGTGACCGTAAGATGACAATTATGACAACAACATTTGTTCCTTGTGGAGCAAAACTTCCTATTATCGCATTAATAGCAGGTGCGTTTTTTGGAAATGCAGGTTGGGTAGCAACAAGTGCATACTTTATTGGTATTGCAGCAATTATCTGCTCAGGTATTATTTTAAAGAAAACAAAAATGTTTGCAGGCGATCCGGCTCCATTCGTAATGGAACTTCCTGCATATCATTGGCCAACAGTTAGCAACGTACTTAGAAGTATGTGGGAAAGAGGATGGTCATTCATTAAGAAGGCAGGAACAATTATTCTTCTTTCAACAATCGTACTTTGGTTCTTAATGAGCTTTGGTTGGGTAGATGGAAAATTTGGAATGTTAGAAGCAGAACAGTTAAACGACAGTATTCTTGCTTCAATTGGTAGTGTAATCGCCCCTATCTTCACACCACTTGGATGGACAAAAGCAGGTGAAGGATGGAAGATGGCTGTAGCAGCTATTTCAGGTTTAATTGCAAAAGAAAATGTAGTAGCAACATTTGGTATGTTATTCGGTTTTGCAGAAGTTGCAGAAGATGGTACAGAAATCTGGGGAAATCTTGCACAGATTATGACACCAATCGCTGCTTATGGTTTCTTAGTATTTAACCTTCTTTGCGCACCATGTTTCGCAGCTATGGGTGCTATTAAGAGAGAGATGAACAACAAAAAATGGTTCTTCTTTGCAATTGGATACCAGACAATTCTTGGATATGTAGTTGCATTATGTATTTACCAGTTAGGTACATTATTTACAGCAGGAACATTTGGAGTTGGAACAGTAGTGGCAATCTTACTTGTAATCGGATTTGGATACTTATTATTCAGACCATACAAGGAAAGTACATCTTTAAAAATTGACTCTAAAAAATTAGCAAAAAACTAATTTAAACATAATAAAATATTTATACAGAGGACTTTATAGGATATGTAGGTTAATGCCAATCGTATCCTGTAAAGTCCTTTTTTGTTTTTAGCGTACTATCTTCCAATATATGGTGTAAACAAGACATTAAGGTTTTGTTTACACTAATTTTTTTGTATGTTAAGATATAATTTATAAGGAGTTTTACAATAGTTGCACAGTTATAAATAACGGATTTTAATATTTGAAAATAAAGTTATGAGGGTGTAGTGGTTAATTTTAAAATTACGAAGAGTAGGAGGATACAATGATTAATATTGCAATAGTTGAGGATGAGAAATTATACGTATCTCAATTAAAAGAATATATATCAAGATATGAGAAGGAAAGCGGAAACAGAATTAATGTAAGAGTATTTCCGGATGGAGCGGAAATAGTTGAAAATTATTCAGGAGATTTTGACATAATTCTTATGGATATTCAGATGAAATATATGGATGGAATGACGGCTGCTGAACAGATTAGAAAATTAGACAGCGAGGTAATTATAATGTTTATTACAAATATGACCCAATATGCAATAAGAGGATATGAAGTTGATGCATTAGATTACGTTGTAAAACCGGTTGAATTTTTTCCGTTTTCGCAGAAACTTGATAGAGCGATAGGAAGACTACAAAATAAAAAGAAAGTATTTGTATCAATTCCTGTAGAAGATGGTGTTTTAAAAATGGAAATTGATGATATATATTATGTTGAAAGTATGGGACATTCTCTCATATATAGAACTAAGAAAGGCGAATTTACTGCAAGAGGTACAATGAAAGATATGGAGGAAATATTATCGCCATATGGATTTTTCAGATGCAATAAAGGATATATTGTTAATCTCAAATACGTCGATGGGGTAAAAGAGGGAGTGTGCCTTATTAATGACGAGGAGTTATTAATAAGTAGAGCAAAGAAAAAGCCGTTTATGGAGGCTTTAGTTAATTATATGAGTGGGGTGACTGAATAATGGAAACAATTTATCAGGATATTCCAAGATTTTATACGGCATTAGCAGAATGGGGAGCGTGTGTAATTTATATTTGCCTTATTAAGAAGAGGTTCAATAATAAAATAACAGTTGCATTATCAACGTTATTTTTAGTTGCACAGATTGCGTTGTTAGTTCCAACGGGAGATTTGCCAACAGTATGGTGGATTCCATGTATGGTGGCTGCGGCACTTTTAATGTATTTATTCATATATACGGTAGGAAATGTGCATTCAATTACGGCGGCATATTTATGTGCGAGAGCATTTCTTATTGCTGAGTTTACAGCATCATTTCAGTGGCAGTTGGATTGTTATCTGAATGCAAGAGTTGATGTTGAGCATTTTGTATTTGCAAAGATAGTAATGCTGGTTGTTATATATACAGCAATTTTTGTATTAGTTGCATTTATGGAAAAGCCGTTAATGAATCCTGAATATTTAAATAAAATTACATATAAAGAATTTATTGCAGTTATAGCTATAGTGGCAGTAGCATTTACATTTAGTAATTTAAGTTTTATTTGGAAAAATACTCCATTTTCAAGTGGATTTAGAAGTGACATATTTAACATTAGAACATTATTTGATTTAGCAGGAATGACAATTCTTTATGCTTATCAAAGTAGAGTTTGTGAACTTATGGCTGAGTCAGAAATTGTAACAATGGATTCAATGTTAAAGAGCCAGTACAATCAATATAGAAATTATCAGGAAAGCATAGATTTAATTAATATGAAATATCATGATTTAAAGCATCAGATTGCAGGTCTTAGGGCAGAAACGGATATCGATAAAAGAACAGAGTGGCTTGATGCAATGGAAGATGATATTAGAGGATTTGAGAGTGTTACTAATACAGGAAATAAGGTATTAGATACTATTATAGCGGGAAAGATAATGCATGGACAGAAATATGATATTAAGTTTACCTGTGTTATTGATGGAAAATTACTTGAGTTTATGCATGTTACTGATATTTGTACTATATTTGGAAATGCAATTGATAATGCAATTGAAAATGTAGTAATGATTAAGGATATTGAAAAAAGAATTATACACGTGACTGTTTCTGCAAAGAATAAATTTGTACTTATTCAATTTCAGAATTATTGCGAAGTTAAACCAAATGAGGATAAAAGAGGAATTAGATTATTTGAGAGTTCAAAGGCTGACAAAAGAAATCATGGATTCGGACTTAAGAGTATTCAATATACAGTTGACAAATATGACGGAACCATGAAAGCAGGAATGAATAAAGATTGGTTTGAACTCACAATATTAATTCCTTGTAGTAACAAATAATTGTTAAATAAATGTGAAAAGTGCACATATAAGTGCACTTTTTTTGTGCAAAAAGTATATGTAAAATGCAGTTGATGAGTGATTTTCGACAGTTTATGACAGAAAACTCAAATTAAATTAGGATGTGGTAAATTATAGTTACAAGGAAACAGCGGATATCGCTCAGATGAAAAAGGAGGAAATGAGATGTTAGCTATTAACTGGGATGACGTTATAGGAGTTATTCAGAGTATTTCAACACATTTAATAGTAGGTGTAATAGCAATTATTGTCGGTATAATTGCTATCGTAGCAGTAAAAGGATTAAAGAAACCTTTAAAGCGTTTGGTTCGTGGAGAGGTTTTGGTAGCAATGGTATTGGTAATTGTTGTGTTAGCAAATTTAATTTGTACAGGACCAATGAACACATTGTTAACATCAGTAGCAGGAAAGCCGGTTAGCAAAATCGACGCAAAGACAACTGAAGAAGCTACTGATTTAGTTTCAGAAATTGTGGAAGAAGGAGCAGTTCTTTTAAAGAATGATGATAACGTTCTTCCTGTAACAAGTGGTAAGTTAAACGTATTTGGCTGGGGTTCAACAAATCCTTGCTATGGTGGTACAGGTTCAGGTGCATTAAATGATGCATATCCTACAGTTAATTTAATCAAAGGTTTAAATGACGCAGGAATCGAAACAAACAAGGAATTAACAAAATTTTACACAGATTATGAAGATAAACATCCTGAAGTAGGAATGATGAGTTGTGATTGGACATTACCTGAGCCAAATGTAAGTCTTTACACAGATGAAATGATGAACAATGCAAAAGAATTTTCAAACACAGCAATGGTAGTTATTTCACGTGTAGGTGGTGAAGGTGCTGACCTTCCAACAGATATGGCAGCAGTTGCTGACGGAACATACAAAGCAGATATTCCGATGACATATGACGATTCAGTAAATGAAGGAAAAGACTGGGACAAAGGAGATCATTTCTTACAGTTATCAAACAGAGAAGAAGAAATGCTTGATCTTGTATGTAAAAACTTTGACAACGTAATTGTTGTATACAATGGTGCAAACCCATTTGAATTAGGATTTATTAATGATTACAAACAGATTAAGGGTGCATACTGGTGTGCAGGTGCAGGTCAGTCAGGATTTGACGGATTTGGACGTATCGTATCAGGTGAAGTTAACCCATCAGGTAGATTAGTTGATACATTTGTATATGATTTGACAAAAGCTCCAACATGGAATAACATGGGAGAATTTGAATATACAAATATGAGTGATTTCAAGGTTGATGCAACAGCTTTCAGTCCTGAAACACAGCCAACTTTTGTAAATTATGTTGAAGGAATTTATGTAGGATATAAGTTCTATGAAACAGCAGCTACAGAAGGTCTTATTGATTATGATAAGACAGTTCAGTACCCATTTGGATACGGACTTAGCTACAGCACATTTGAACAAAAAATTGTAAATTCAAGCACAGAAGGTGATACTGTAACATTGACAGTTGAAGTTAAGAACACAGGATCAGTTGCTGGTAAGGATGTTGTAGAAGTATATTATAATCCTCCATATACAAATGGTGGTATTGAAAAATCAAGTGCAAACTTAGTTACATATACTAAGACAGGTTCAATTGAACCGGGTGCAACTCAAACAGTTGAGGTTTCATTTGATAAAGAAGATATGGCATCTTATGATTCAAAGACAGCTAAAGCATATGTTTTAGAACAAGGTGACTATGTGGTATCTATAAATTCAGATTCACATACAGTATTAGACAGCGTTAATGTAAATGTTCCTGAAACAATTACATATGGCGAAGATAACAAACGTGAAAGTGATGTATCAGTTGCAACAAACGAATTTGATTTCGCAGAAGGTGATGTAACATACCTTTCAAGAGCAGATAAATTTGCAAACTATGAAGAAGCAACAAAGGCTCCAACAAGTACAGAAATGTCAGATGAAGCTAAAGCAGGATTTTATAATGTATCAAATTATGATGCAAAAGCAGGTGAAAAAGATGAAGATCCTGATGCAGAATATCCAACAACAGGAAAGAATGCAGGAATTAATTTAGTTGACATGCGTGGTGTAGACTATGATGATGAAAAATGGGATACATTTATGGATCAGTTAACAATTAAGGAAATGAACAGTATGACATCTCTTGGTGGATATCAGACTGCAGCAATTAAATCAGTAGGAAAATATAGAACAAATGACTGTGATGGTCCGGCTTCTATTAATAACAACTTTACAGGACAGGGTTCTGTAGGATTCCCTGCAGCAGTAGTAATTGCAGCTACATGGAATAATGAATTAGCAAATAAATTTGGTGATTCAATCGGAACAATGGCAGATCAGATGGATACAGCAGGTTGGTATGGCCCGGCTATGAACATTCATCGTACAGCATTTGCAGGACGTAACTTTGAATACTATTCAGAAGATGGTGTATTGTCAGGAGATATCGCTACAAGCGCAATTCAGGGTGCACAGGCTCACGGAGTATATGCATATATGAAACACTTTGCATTAAATGATCAGGAAACAAATAGAACAAGTATGCTTTGCACATGGGCAAATGAACAGGCAATCCGTGAAGTTTACTTAAAGCCATTTGAAAAATCAGTTAAAGACGGTGGCTCATTAGCAGTTATGTCATCATTCAACTACATTGGAAACTGCTGGGCTGGTGGATGCTCAGAATTATTAGAAGATGTTCTCCGTGGTGAATGGGGATTCAAGGGATTTGTTGAAACTGACTACTTTGGTGTATATGGTTACATGAACGCTGACCAGGCAATTCGTAACGGTACAGACATTATGTTAGTAAACTATGCAACAGAAGCAAATGATATGAAATATACTGAAACAGCAGGAGCACAGCAGAAATTACGTCAGTCAGCAAAACGTATTCTCTATGTTGTAGCAAATAGCCGTCAGTACAGTGAACTTGGAATTGAACAGTCACAGCAGCCAAACCGTTGGGAAACAATTCTTAAAGTTGTAGATGTTTGCGCAGCAATTATCTTAATTGCCTGGGAAATCTTATTAATAGTAAACTTCAACAAGAGAAGAAAAGAAGTTGTTGTAGAACAGGCAGAATAATATAGTTGTTTAAGAATAATTATAGATTATAACTAAAGGTAATCATGCTATTTGTAGGGCATGACGACCGGAAAACTCCCTCAAATGCATCCTTACTTAAGTGATTAAAACTTAAGTAAGGATGCATCTTTTTTATGCACAATGAAAGAGTTTCAGCCTGATTAATGTCAAACTGATTTAAAGATATAATGTCCTGGGTTTAAGATAGTATTTATGCTTACAAGTAGTGAAAGTGCTCTGCTAGTCCGGCTGACAATTATGCTTATAAGTAGTGAAAGTATTCTACTAATATATCTACAACTGTGATTACAATCAGTAAAAGCATTCCTTAAAGATACCCGTATAAAAGCACCGTTTATGTCTCTAAAACGGCAGTTTATGACAAAAGAATATATTTGATATTTTAGATGATATATTAAGATTAACAAAATGAAAGAAGAATTTAGCAACAAAAAAGAAAGTTAGTACATAAATATTGCGATTAGAAAAGGAGAGTAAAATGAAACATCAGGACTTACTTAATAAAATGACTTTGGACGAAAAAGCAGCAATATTAAGCGGAATGACAGAGTGGGAAACAAGAAATATTGACAGATTAAATATACCGTCAATGTTTTGCTCTGACGGACCTCATGGGATTCGTAAGCAGGAAGGTGATGGCGATCATTTAGGATTAAATGCATCAGTTCCAGCAACATGTTTCCCAACAGCAGCAACAGTTGCAAACAGCTGGGATCCGGAATTAGGCGAAGAAATAGGAAAAGCTTTAGGCGAGGAAGCAGTAGCTTTAAATGTAAATGTAATACTTGGTCCGGGATTAAATGTAAAAAGAAATCCTTTATGTGGAAGAAATTTTGAATATTTTTCAGAAGACCCATATTTAGCAGGAAAAATGGCTGCTTCATATATTAAGGGAATTCAAAGTAAAGGTGTTGCAGCATGCCCAAAACATTATGCAGTAAATAGTCAGGAATTAAGAAGAATGGCTTCTGATTCTGTATTAGATGAAAGAACATTAAGAGAAATATATTTAACAAATTTTGAAATTGCCGTAAAAGAAGGAAATGCGAAAGCTATTATGAGTGCATATAATCAGGTAAATGAAGTATATGCAAATGAGAATAAGCATTTATTACAGGATATTTTAAGAGATGAATGGGGATTTGATGGAATAGTTATTACAGACTGGGGAGCATCAAATGACCATACAGCAGGCGTTGCAGCAGGATCTAATTTAGAGATGCCGGCACCGGGACTAGGTTCAGCAAGAGAACTTTTAAAATCAATTGAAGAAGGAAGACTTACTGAAAAAGAATTAGATGAGTGCGTAGATACATTATTAGATGCAATTTTAACATTTGCAAAAAAAGAAAAAAGCAATAGTAAGTATGATAAAGAATTGCATCATGAGATAGCAAAAAAAGCAGCAGGAAAGAGTGCTGTATTACTCAAGAACGAAGAAAATATTCTTCCATTAAAAGAAGGAACAAAGGTAGCAGTTATAGGAGATTTTGCAATTGAACCAAGATTTCAGGGAGCAGGTTCATCGGTTGTAAATGCTACAAAAATAGAAACAATAGCAAATACAATAGCACAATATAAACTTGAAAATATAGGAATAGCAAAAGGTTATGACAGAATAGGTAAGGAAAATAATCAATTGCTTGAAGAAGCGAAAGAAATAGCTTCAAAAGCAGATGTAGTTCTCTATTTCTTTGGATTAGATGAATTAAGCGAGTCAGAAGGATTAGACAGACAACATATGAAAATTCCTGCAAACCAGATTAAATTACTTGAAGAATTAAGCAAGGTAAATAAAAACATTGTAGGAGTATTAAGTGCAGGTTCAGCAATTGAAACACCTTGGGATGTTAATTGCAAAGGACTTTTGCATGGATATTTGTCAGGACAGGCAGGAGCAGGCGCATTACTTGATATTATTACAGGAAAGATAAATCCATCAGGAAAATTAAACGAAACATTACCTGTAAAATATGAAGATGTACCATCATACAATTATTTCCCATCAAAGGAACGAACATCAGAATACAGAGAAGGAATATTTGTAGGATATCGTTACTATGACACAGCTAAAGTTCCTGTAAAATATCCATTTGGATATGGACTTTCATATACAACATTTGAATATTCAGATATAAATGTTGCAGAGGACAAGGTTACATTTACAATCACAAATACAGGAAAAATGGATGGCGAAGAAATTGCCCAGATGTATGTAAGCTGTAAGTCAGATAAAATATACAGACCTAAAAAAGAATTAAAAGGATTCAAAAAAGTATTTTTGAAGGCAGGCGAATGCAAACAGGTTGAAATACCATTTGATGATAAGACATTTAGATATTTCAATGTAAAAACAAATAAGTTTGAAATTGAAACAGCAGAATATGTTATTAACATAGCTTCAAATGTAGAAGACGTAAGAATTTCAGCAGAAATTTCTATAAAAGGAACAGAGGCAGAAAATCCATATGACAAAGAAAAAATGCCATCATATTACAATGCAGATATCAAAAATGTAGATGATAAGCAGTTTGAAACTTTGCTTGGAAGAAAAATCCATGATGGAAGCTGGTCAGGTGAACTATCAATGTATGATGCATTTTGCCAGTTATATTATGCTAAAAGATGGGTTGGAAGATTAGTTTACAAAATTTTAACAAGCATAAAGAAGAAGAGTGAAGCAAAAGGAAAACCGGATTTGAACATATTGTTCATTTACAACATGCCTTTTTATGCATTAGCAAAAATGACAGGTGGAATGGTTAGTACAGAAATGGCACAGGGAATTGTAAGCATTTGGAATGGACATTTCTTTAAAGGTGTCGGAAGGGTTATTAAAGGATTCTTTGCAAATAATAAAGCAAATAAAGAATACGAGAAAAGACTTTTAGAAGAGAAATAAATATTAAGCAAAGATAGAAATTGTTAGGAACAAAATTAAAATTATTGATTAATGTGAAAACTTAAAAAGATATAAGAAGTACAAGGAGAGATAAAATGAAACAGATTTGGAGCAATTTTAAAGAAAAACATCCTGAATTAGCAAAGTGGTTATACCAGATTTTTTACTTTATAGTATTCAGCGAAGGTGTAACAATATTTCAGTATTTAATATTTACATTTATGCCAAAGATGTTAGGAGTTGGACTTGCAGGAACAGAATTTATGTGGCCACAGATTGACATGCATATATTCGGTGTGGATTTCACTTGGAGTTTACTAGGATACAATGTTGTAAAAAATGCAGCAGGTGCAGTAGTAATCGGTGGTGGATTAGGATACTTTATTAGTTATGAGGTAGGCTCATTTTTAGCACAGTGTATTAACTTCCCATTACAGAGAAACATTACTTTTAAAAGTAAAGGAAATCCATGGTATCAGGCAATGTGGTATTTCATAGCATGGGTTGTAATTTCACTTATCTGTAACGGATTTAATAATTTATGGATGCCTATAGCATCAGCATATGTATCACCTGCAATTTATAACATACTTGTAACATTTATTACAGGCGGTGTATCAATGGTAATATTCTTCTTCGTATTTAAAATTATTTTCCCTGAAGGAGAAAAGGATAAATAGATTACTTTATAGTAAATAAAATTATATAAAATTTAAAAAGCCATAAATAATAAAGAGGATGCTTTCAGAAAATAGAAGTGTCCTCTTTTGCTTGAAAAAATAATATCTTAAAAAATAAATTGAAAAAACAATAAATGAAGAATAAAATAAGGTAGAGAATTTAACAGTCAACAAACAGAAAAGAGGTAATGAAATATGTACAATTTTGAATATTACACACCGACATTTATAGAATTTGGAAAAAAATCAGAAGAAAAAGTGGCACAGCTTATAAAGGCACAGAATGGCAAAAAAGTATTGATTCATTACGGTGGACATAGTGCAAAAAAATCAGGATTAATTGATAAAATTGAAAAATTATTAACAGAAGAAAATATACCATATGTAGAATTAGGAGGAGTGGTTCCTAATCCAAGGCTTTCATTAGTTTATAAAGGAATTGAGTTAGCGAAAAAAGAGAATGTTGATTTTATTCTTGCAGTAGGTGGAGGAAGCGTTATCGACTCTGCAAAAGCAATCGGATATGGAATTGCAAATGAAGGAGATGTATGGGATTTCTATGCACAGAAACGTGTTACGGATAAGTGTGCTCCTGTAGGTGTCGTTCTTACAATTGCAGCAGCAGGAAGTGAAATGAGCAACAGCTCAGTTATTACAAATGATGAAACAGGACTAAAGCGTTCATATCATACTGAAATTTCAAGACCAAGATTTGCAATAATGAATCCTGAATTTACAATGACATTACCAGAATATCAGACGGCATGTGGATGCACAGATATAATGATGCATACAATGGAGCGTTATTTTACAGCAGGAGAAACGATGGAACTTACAGATAAAATAGCAGAATCTGTAATGCAGATAGTTCTTAAAAATGCCCCAATTCTTTTAGAACAACCGGATAATTATGAATCAAGAGCAGAAGTAATGTGGGCAGGAAGTTTGTCACATAACGGACTTACAGGATGCGGTATTAAAAACAAAGATTTTGCAACGCACATGTTAGAGCATGAATTAGGCGGAGTATATGATGTGGCACATGGAGCAGGATTAGCTGCTGTATGGGGAAGCTGGGCAAGATATGTATATAAAGAATGCCTTGGAAGATTTAAGAAATTTGCAATAAATGTAATGAATGTTGAAGAGGTAGGAAGTGATGAAGAGATTGCTTTAAAGGGAATAGAAGCAATGGAAAAATTTTATCATAGTATAGGAATGCCAACATCGATAAAAGAACTGGGATTAGAATTGTCAGATGCAGATATAGAGAAACTTGCAGACCAGTGTTGTGATGCGTGTGGTGGACATAAAGGTTCAGCAAAAGTTTTATATAGGGAAGACATTGTAAAAATATATAAAATGGCAAGATAATTCGATGCCGGGGCCAAAAGTCCTAAGCCCACATGAGTTTACGCATAAGTTGGTAACTTTTACCCTTAACATCATAATATTAGATTAAGTGAAATATGGAGAAAAAATGAGTAAAATAAAGAAAAAGCAAATGGACATGATACATGGACCAATGTTTTATAAGATATTGTTCTTTGCACTTCCATTAGCCGCAAGCAGCATTCTGCAGCAGTTATTTAATTCGGCAGATGTGGCTGTAGTTGGAAGATTTGCAGGAAGTGCAGCTTTAGCAGCTGTAGGAGGAAACAGTCCCGTAATTAATTTGCTTATAAATATGTTTGTTGGATTATCAATAGGTGCAAATGTAATAATTGCAAATTTTATAGGACAGGGAAGAGAAGACAAGGTTAAAGAAGCAGTACACACTGTTATGTCAGTGGCACTTATAAGCGGAGTATCATTGCTTGTTATAGGTATAATCATAGCAAAACCAATTCTCTTAATGATAAATACACCATCAGAAGTTATAAATCTTGCAGTACTATATTTAAGAATTTATTTTTTAGGAATGCCATTTGTCATGGTTTATAACTTTGGAGCAGCGATACTAAGAAGTACAGGTGAAACCAGAAAGCCTTTATATTGCCTTATTATTTCAGGAATTATAAATATATTACTAAATTTATTACTTGTAATAGTATTTCATTTAAGCGTTGCAGGTGTTGCCATAGCAACAGTTATAGCAGATGGAGTTAGTGCTTTTTTAGTAGTATATTTTCTATCGCATAGTGATGATGCAATAAGATTAAATATTAGAGAATTATCGTTAAATAAAGAAATAGTTGTTAAGGTAATCAAAATAGGAGCACCGGCAGGATTACAGGGAGTTGTATTCTCTTTGTCAAATGTATTTATTCAGTCAGCTATTAATGGATTTGGAACACATGCGATGGCAGGTTCTTCTGCGGGATTAAATTACGAATATTTTACATATTACATGATAAATGCTTTTAATCAGACAGCGGTTACATTTACAAGCCAGAATTATGGAGCAAAGGATCTTGAAAGATGTAAGCGGGCATTTAGAATAAGTCTTGTTACAGGTATGGCATTAACACTTGTCATGAGTTTTATTTTTGTGGGCGCAACGGACTTTTTCGCAGGTATCTATACAAATGATCCTGTAGCAATAAAATATGCGATAATAAGAATGAAACATGTAACTTTGCTGGAATGCCTTACAGGCGTATATGAAATATCAGGAGGAGCGCTCAGAGGAATGGGACATTCACTTCTTCCGGCACTACTTACTGTAATAGGTTCCTGCGGATTTAGAGTAGTATGGTTATATACAGTATTTAAGGTTGTTCCGACATTTACAATGCTTATGAATGTATATCCTGTAACATGGGTAATAACCGGGACAATGGTAATGACCTCATATTTGATTATTAGAAAAAGAATAGAAGCAGGACAATAGGTAAAGATTAGTAAAAGACTATATAAAATAAATTAAGACAAAAAATTTCGGAGGGATTAGTTTAGTCCTCCGAAAATTTTGCAATGAAATTATGAATTTTTTTATTTCTGCATATGATTGCATAAATAAAAGAAGTAAGAGGTATTATTATTAAGCAACCAATACATGATAATAATAAAGAAAAGATTTCCTGAAAAAATGAAGAAGAATTAATAATGGTATTAGTTGAATATACATAAGTACGGTAATAAATAAACAACATAAGAGATTCACCAAGGAAAACAAATGATAAAGTGTTTACTGTTGTTCCTAATATATCTTTCCCAATAACAGCTCCTTCATAAATGAGCTTTCTTTTAGAATAGTCTGGATTATGAATAAATATTTCGTGTAAAGATGAGGATATAGCCATACTTGTGTCAATAACTGCACCTAATTGGCCCCACACAAAAGCAACCATTAAAATATTTACCATTTTAAATTCAACTGCGCTTCCTAAAAAGAAAACCTCTTCTTCCTGCATTTCAATCTCATTAAATCCACCAATATGTCCTTTAATACTGAAAATATAAATAATCACGCATGAAAAAATGCAGACCATTAAAACAGAAATCAGGCTGCTAACAGTTTTAATGTTCAATCCATTCTGAAATTTTATTGTAACAAGGCAAAATACCAAAGAACTTACAATTATAATCAAATAAGGTGAAACTCCAATTAAGAGGAGAAAAATACTAATTGCCCCAATAAAAACATTGCAAACTAAAGTTATAAATGATTTTGCACCTCTTTCGCCACCTAATACAAGCATTAGAACAAACAAAATGAAAAATAATATATAAACTATTCGCATTTTCTAAATCCTTTCTTAAATAGTAAAACAGCAATAATTCCTGAAATTGGAAGAGAAATAACAATCCCTATAGAACCAATTAAAAATCTTACAATATCAAAAATATAATCAATAGTAAAAACGGATATCAGATTGTATCCATTACTCAATTTTAAAATAATAATAGGTAAAGAACTGCTTAAGTAAGCAAAAAATAATACATTAATCATTGTTCCCATTACATCATAAATAATTTCATATATTGAATTTACAAGTTTACTGTAGGAAACAGATGGACTTGTGGCAACAATTTCACTTACAGCAGTATTAATGGTAATTGCATTGTCCATAACCGCACCTAAAAGACCAAGTAATGAACTTAAAAAGAATATATCTTTTAGAGGCAGTGATGCAACTTCGTATTGTTGCATGTCGTAAGGCAAATCACCATTTGCATAAATTGTTACATAGTATAAAGCGGCAATGATTAATACAGATGCTAAAGTTGAAATAATTGCTCCTAAAGTCTTTATATGAAAACCGCTTACCAGAATAAGAGTAACAACTGTGAAAAGAATTATTTCACATATCCACACGGGAAAATTGACTGAGTCTTCTGTAATAAAATTCATACAATATATAAAAGAGCAGATATTAATAATAACTGAAATTATAGTTAAAAATCCTAAACGTCCTGAGGTAAAGATAAGTAAAAGTATAACCATTCCAATAAGTAAAAATAGAAATGAATCACGTTTTTGAGAAATATTTGTTGCAGTTAAATTATCGTTACTTTTTTTTATAGAAGCAAATAATTTATCACCCTTATTATATTTTACAGAGGTAATTTCTGATTCAGAGTATGAATTATCAAATGAAACAGTATGACCTTTGTATTTACCATTTAAAATTTTTGCCTTAATGTTTTGCACAAATGTATTTTCTGTTTTACCGGTCGGACTTGTATTAACACCCGCATTTGATGTGGAAATATCAGTAATTTTTATTATTGTCCTTTTGTAAAAAGATTCATTATTAAAAATAAATAATGTCATTATAAGAAAGCAACCGATTAAAAGACAGAATTTAAATATAAGTTTTTTATTGCTTTTTAAAAGTGCTTTAAAGTTCATAATAACTCCTGTTTTTTGTAATTATTCAGCCATGAAGATAAGAATAAATCATTGTTGATATATGAAAATTTTTTAGCACATATTCTGAATAATTATTATATTTTATTTAATCTATTCTAACAAAATAATATAGATTTTTAAAAGTAATTTGTCAAATGCAATTGTTATCTAAATTGTTAGCATAAATTTTTTATTAGTATAAATTTTATTTGTATTATTAGTGTGAAAATTTGGTGGCAAAATTTTTTTGTTGTTAATGTAAATTTTGGCAACAAAAATTTTATTCGTTTATAATATTTTAGATATGTGATAGTATATTATTGCTTAAATTAAGAAAGATAAATATACGTGAGGTAATGTATGATAGATAAATTGTTAGATATAGATGGTAATATTCTTCTTTGGATTCAGGATAATATAAGAAATGATATTTTGACTCCAATTGTTAAATTTATAACTTCACTTGGAAATGCAGGAATGATTTGGATTGCAATAACATTAATTTTGCTAATTTTTAAAAAAACAAGAAAATTAGGTGGAATATGTGCATTATCTCTTATATCATCACTTGTAATTAATAACTTTATTTTGAAAAATCTTGTGGCAAGAGTAAGACCTTATGATCAGATTTCTGCATTAAATTTGATAATTGAAAAGCAAAAAGATTGGTCATTTCCATCAGGTCATACTGGAAGTTCATTTGCATGTGCATGGGCAATATTTAGAAATGCTCCAAAGAAATTTGGGGTACCGACATTAATCCTTGCAATATTAATTGCACTTTCACGATTATATGTCGGAGTTCATTTTCCGAGTGATGTTTTAGCAGGAGTTGTCACAGGAATATTGTCAAGTTATGTAGGTCAGTTTGTATTTGAAAAAATAAGCGAAAAAATTAAAACTGATAAACAGTAGGTAATCTATATGCTTTTAAATTAAAAAGAAAGACTTTAAAAAGTATATATAAGAAAAAATATAAGTAAAAAGCAATATAAAAAATTATGCATACAAAGAACATAATAAAAGGTGTATTTGCCATTTATGTAATAGTAATCTGTTACTGATTATTTTAATGGCTAATACACCTTTTATTTGCTATTTAACCTCCAAAATAAGAGAAGTGCATATAATCTTTACGCTCGCCCCAGAATCCTCGGCTAAATCCATATTTTTCAAGAATTTTTACCAAATTACATTTCAAAGGTATTGAGTATTTATTTTTCTTTGGCTTCCAGAAAGAACCGGCAAGAATTTGTTTCCCCTGGACCATATAGTTTTCGTTTGAATTGATGTCAAAGGCAAGGCCTAAGCAATGCTCAGAAGTTGATGAATTTCCGCGCCAATTATAACAACCGATATCATGTATTGGGAATCTTTCCTTGCTTTTATAAATTTCTTTAAACATTTTATCTACAGAAGGAGCAACACCTTTATGAACATAGAGATAAAAAGTTCTCGTATATTTTTTACCATGCCTGTTTATATCCCAAACTTTAGCTTTTACTAATTTCATATTTTTCCAAGCTTGTTTGCTGTTTTTGTATTTATAAATATTTTTATTACCAAATATACGTTTATGTCTGCTTGTGTAATCTTCATCTTTGTATGTGTAGTAATCACAGTATTTTGTATATGTCTCAGGTTCAATACTTTCTAATTTTTTACCTTTTACATTTACATATCCAAATACTTTGTAATAATAAGCAACTCCATTTGTAAGTTTTTTCTGTGTATAAGAAGTGGTTGAGTTACTTTTTATTGTTTTTAATTTTTTGTAACCTGAGTCATAGGATGTTGAGTAATAAATAATATATCCGTCAGCATCATTTAAATTTTTCCAGGTAATTGTATTTGTACCAGGTTTATTAGATGCAGATTTTTTAATTTTAGTTGCATCGATTCTTACGATATCTGATAAAGCAGAAGAAATTGTACCTGAATATTTTTGGCCATTAAATAACACATAAGGGCATACTTTATAATAATAAGTTTGTCCTACAGTCAGATTACAGTCCGTATATGATAATGCTGAATTTTCATAGAAAGAATCATAATATGACAAATTATTATTTGTGGCTGAAGAATTTATATAATCACAAATTAAAGTAAAATCAGAATCCGGATTAGTGCTTCTATAGATATAATAACCTGAAGCATCTGATACAGGATACCAGTTTACTGTCATTGATTTTCCACTTGAAGCTGTAACAGATTGAAGTGCGACCTGATTAAGAGGTATGAGTATCTGATTAGAAACAACTTCATCACTACATATTTCGCCAAAATAATAGTCGTAAGTATAAGCTACGATTTTATAATAATAAGGAACACATTTTGAAATATTGTAATCAGTGTATGATGTGCTGTATCGTGACAATGTAGTTAATAATTCATAAGCCCCATTTTCTGAAGTGGCTCTGTAAATATAAAATCCATTAACATAATAGTTGTCATAGTTCCACGTAAGTGTAACAGATGAAGAGTAAGAATCAGATGAAACAGTTGCGGTAAAATCTGTAGGGGCATTAGGTTTTGTAACAGTTGTTTCTGTCTCTTTCTCGTCAAATGCAAATGCATCTACATGAAAAAATGCTCCTAGTGAAAGAGCAAATATAATAGTCATAACAAGACTAAACTTTTTCATAATAAAAATCCTCCTTTATTTACAAATTCATAGTGTGCTAATAAACATATTCTTGAAAGAATACCTGCGCTATTTGTTACTTTCCGGATTAGACATAATTATATGTATCAAACACGTCATTTTTTCTTTTTTTCTGCGCCGTTTATGGTACCTAAAAAAGTAAAACTCGCCTAAAGGCTCAAACATTACTTTTTCAGGTACACTATGCTAGCAAAAATAGAAAAAATTTCCTATCGTTTGATACATATAATTATGTCTAATCTGAGATAAAAACAAATATCTGTGGTATTAAACAAAAATTGCTTTTGTTTTGAACTGACAAAAATAAATGTTGATTCCAGACAAAATAGTAACATATATATAATATGACATGTTTCTATAAAAATCTACTTTTATTAATTAGAATATTCAGCAAAAAATTTTGAACTAAAAATTTTGATTCCCCCAATATATATAATTAAATCCACTCTAGTAAAGATAAAAAATAAACAGTATATAACAGTTGACAGAACAGTTTGTGCTGTTATATACTGTTTATATAAGGAGGGAGTTATATGAATCTTATAATTAATAATTCCTCGCAGACACCTATCTATGAACAAATTGTTGATCAGGTTAAGGAACAGATAATAAGAGGAAATCTTAAGGAAGGTAATGCACTGCCTTCGGTAAGGGCAATGGCGAAAGAACTTAGAATTAGTGCTTTAACAGTAAAGAAGGCATATGATGCATTAGAGCAGGAAGGTTATGTTGTAACAGTTCATGGAAAAGGCAGCTATATTTCTAATATTGGTAGCAATATTAAGTTAGAGGAACTTAGAAGAGAAGTGGAAAAAGATTTTGAAACTGCCATTAGAAAGGGAAAGAGAAGTGGAATGACTGATGATGAGATAAAAGAATTGTTAGAACTTATTTTGGAGGATATGTAATATGATTGAGATTAGTAATATAAAGAAAAACTATCAGAACTTTAGGCTTGAATGTTCGTTAAATATTGCGCCGGGTAGAATAACAGGAATCATTGGAGCTAATGGAGCGGGAAAGAGTACTTTGTTTAAGGCGATTCTTGGTTTAATTAATCTGGATGAAGGACAAATAAAGATTTTTGGAAAAGACAGCAGAAAGTTAGATGTACACGACAAAGAAAAATTAGGAGTTGTGCTTGCAGAGAGTGGATTTAGTGAATATTTAAAAGTTAAGGCACTGGTTCCGATATTAAAAAATATGTATCCGGATTTTGATAAAGATATGTTTTTGAATAAATGTAACAATTTTAACATTCCACTTAATAAGATGATTAAAGATTTATCTACGGGAACAAAGGCGAAATTAAAAGTAATAGTAGCTATAAGTCACAATGCTGAAATATTGATTCTTGATGAGCCAACAGCAGGATTAGATGTTATAACAAGAAATGAAGTTTTAGATATTATTAGAACATATATGGAAGAGGAAATGCGAACTGTAATCATAAGTTCTCATATATCAAGTGATTTAGAAAATTTATGTGACGATATTTACATGATTAATGATGGTAAAATAATTTTGCACGAAGATATGTATAAACTTTTAGATTTGTATGGAGTTATAAAGGCAAATGAAGAACAGTATGAAAATTTAAAATCAGATACAAATTATAAAAATATAATTCTTTGCTGCGAAAAGGAAAAATATGGATATAAATGTATAACTAACGACAGAAAATATATAGTTGATAATTATCCGGAAATAGTTATAGAAAAAGGCAATATAGATGAATTAATTATGGTTTTAGTGAAAGGTGAGAAGATATGAAAGGTTTAATAATAAAAGATTTTCAATTACTTTTTAGTAATAAAAGGATTTTGTATATAGTATTTGCTATAGCACTATTCAGTGCGATGATGGGAGATGGAATAACACTTACATATATTTCATCTTTTGTTGCAGTAATGTTACAGGTTAGTGCATTATCTACGATTTCGTATGATAATTATCAACATGGAAACACTTTTTTAATGACATTGCCGTTAAGAAGAAAAGATTATGTGATAGAAAAATATATTTTTTGCAGTATTATTGCATGTGTTGGAATAATGTTTTCATTAATTCTGGGTTTATTAGCCAGAATGAGAACAAATCATATGAAAATAGAAATAGCTGTCGGAATAGTTATTGCATTAGTATTTTTAATTTACTCCTTTATAGCAATTCCTCTGGAATTAAAGTTTGGAAATGAAGTAGGAAGGACAATACCATTTATTATAGGAGCGGTAATATTTTTAATTGCACAGATTTTAATACAGGTTAATGATAGCTTATTTGATTCAATTATGAATTGGTTAAATAAATTAGAAAATATAAGTGATATAACAGCTTTAATGATTGCGATTGCAGCATTTGTGATTGCATTAACAATAACGATTCCAATTAGTATAAAAATCATTAATAAGAAAGAATTTTAAAAAAATATAAAATCAAACGGTTGAAATTTATTTTATTAAGTGATACTATACTAAAAGATTAGATTAATAAAGGCTGTGAAGGAGAGGAGTAACTTTCGGAGAGTTTATAGAGAGAAGATGGTAGCTGGAAATCTTCAATGAACCGTTAGTGAAGCAGTTCCGGAGCTTTGAACCCAACGGCATTATTGCTTAGTAGGCTTCAACGGGTTCTCCCGTTACAGAGAGATGATGTGGATGTGCATCAGCAGAGTGCAGAATAATAAGTTCTGAATATTAGGTGGTAACACGGAGTAATTCGCCCTAAACGTTTAACAACGTTTAGGGTTTTTTTTATGCATGACAAATTCATATTTATGAAAGTCCGTTTTAAAAGAAAACGAAATTTTGATTATCAGGAGGTAAATGAAATGAGAACATTTGAGAAATCATCAAAATTAGATTATGTATGTTATGATATTAGAGGACCAATTATGGACGAAGCCCAGAGAATGAGTGAACAGGGAATTGATATTTTAAAATTAAATATTGGAAATCCTGCACCATTTGGATTTAAGGCACCAAAAGAAATAGAAGAAGCAATTGGAAATAATGCTGCAATTACAGAGGGATATTCAGATTCAAAGGGACTTGTATCAGCAAGGGAAGCAATCCTTAAATATTGTCAAAGTAAGAATATGCCGAATGTATCAATTGATGATATTTATACAGGAAATGGTGTAAGCGAATTGATTACAATGTCAATGAATGGATTATTAAATTATGGAGATGAAGTTTTAGTGCCAATGCCTGATTATCCATTGTGGACTGCATCAGTTACTTTAGCAGGTGGTAAAGCAGTTCATTACAGATGTGATGACAAGCAAAACTGGTATCCTGACATTAAAGACATGGAAAGTAAAATCACTCCGAAGACAAAGGCAATTGTTGTTATAAATCCAAATAATCCAACAGGTGCATTATATCCGACAGAAATATTAGAGCAGATAGTTGATTTGGCAAGAAAACATGAATTAATATTATTTGCTGATGAAATATATGACAGACTTGTTATGGATGGAAAAGAGCATATAGCTCTTTCATCATTGGCACCTGATTTATTAACTGTAAGTTTTAACGGATTATCCAAATCACATTTAATAGCAGGTTACAGATGTGGATGGATGGTCCTTTGTGGAGAAAAGAAACATGCAAAAGGCTACATAGAAGGAATTAAATTACTTTCAGCTATGCGTTTATGTTCAAATGTTCCTGCACAGTCATTAATTCCGGTAGCACTTGATAATTTGGAAAGCACAAAAGAATTACTTGTTCCGGGTGGAAGAATTTATGAACAGAGAGAAGTGATTTATAATGCTTTAAATGAAATAGATGGGCTTTCAGTAGTAAAACCTACAGCAGCATTTTATATGTTCCCTAAGCTTGATATTAAGAAATTTGGTATTATAGATGATGAAAAATTTGTTCTTGATTTCCTCAAGGAAAAACATATTTTATTTACTCATGGTGGAGGATTCCATTGGGATCAACCGGATCATTTTAGAGTTGTATTTTTACCTGAAGTGTCTGTTTTATCGACAGCAGCAGACAGACTCAATGACTTCTTAAGCACATATCATCAGAATTAAAGTATTATAATGAATTAATTTGAATATCGTGGTAAAATGAGACTAGGAATGTTCTTTGACTTGAAAGAAACTTTCCTAGTCTTAAATATGCAGTAAAAAAGTCTGCATAAAAAGAAATATATAACGGAGGTTGCTAAAATGAGTAATTTTAAAGAGATTACACCGGAAGAATATAAAGGAAACGTATTTAATGATATAGGAAAAAAATGGATGCTTATAACAGCTGCTAAGGATGGAAAAGTTAATACAATGACTGCTTCATGGGGCAATATGGGAGTTATGTGGGGAAAAGATATTGTATCAGTGTTTATAAGACAGACAAGATTTACAAAAGAGTTTGTTGATAATGCAGACTGCTTTTCAATTTCATTCCTTGACCATGAAAAGTATGCAAAGGAACTTAGTTATTTAGGAACAGTATCAGGAAGAGATGAAGATAAAATAAATAAAGCAAATCTTCATGTAGAATTTAGCGGAGATGTTCCTTATATAGAAGAAGCAGATGATGTTATGATTTGTAAAAAGATGTTTAGACAGACTATGGAACCGGACGCTTTTATTGATAAAGAAGCATTAGAAAAATGGTATAGCGATAAGAATTATCATGACATGTATATGGCATCAATAGAACATATATTAGAAAAAAAATAATAAATGCAGGGTATTTTGTACCACATGCAAAAGAAAGGATAAGTATTGAAAGTAGGGCATATTAGAGATTATTTCATCCGTGGAATACTAAAAACTGACACATTTCAGAAAGTGCATGAAAATATAATGCCAATGAATGAATTAATGGCATATTACAGATGTGCTATTATGGAGGTAGAAACTAAGTTTAAAGTACTGAATGAAGAATTTTCACTTCAGTATGACAGAAATCCAATTGAAACTATTAAATCAAGATTAAAATCAGCAGATGGTATTGTTGAAAAATTGAACAAAAAGAATTTACCATTTACTGTTGAGGCAATAGAAGAATATATTAAAGATGTAGCAGGTGTAAGAGTTATCTGTTCATTTGAAGAAGATATATATCTTTTAGCAGACTGCTTATTAAAGCAGGATGATATAGTTTTATTAGAGATGAAAGATTATTTCAAAAATCCTAAGGAAAATGGATATAGAAGTTTACATTTAATTGTAGAAGTACCGATTTTCCTAAAAGAGGGAAAGAAGTATATGAAGGTCGAAGTTCAGCTTAGAACTATCGCAATGGATTTTTGGGCTACGCTTGAACACAAACTAAGATATAAAAAGAACATAAAACCGGAAATACTAGAAGAATTATCACAGGAATTATATGACTGTGCAGAAATGACAGCAAAGCTGGATGCTAAGATGTCATTGATTAAGAACAGACTTTCACAGGAAAACGGAGAAGAAATCAGATGAAAAAACTAATATCATGGAATGTAAACGGATTAAGAGCCTGTCTTGGAAAGAATTTTATGGAATTTTTTGATTATGTAGATGCAGATATATTTTGTTTACAGGAAACAAAGATTCAGGAAGGACAGGTAGACTGGAATAAAGAAGGATATTATGCATATTGGAATTATGCAGAAAAGAAAGGATATTCAGGAACAGCAATCTTTTCAAAAGAAAAGCCTTTAAACGTTACTTATGGCATAGGCATTGAAGAACATGATAAAGAAGGAAGAGTAATTACATTAGAATTTGATAATTACTATATGGTTACAGTGTATACTCCAAATTCTCAAAATGGTCTTGCACGACTTGAATATCGTATGAAATGGGAAGATGATTTTAGAAATTATCTATTAAATTTAAAGAAAAATAAGCCTGTTATAGTAACAGGAGATATGAATGTTGCACATAAAGAGATAGACCTTAAAAATCCTAAAACAAACAGAAAGAATGCAGGATTTACTGATGAAGAAAGACAGAAAATGACGGAACTTTTAGAGGTAGGATTTATAGATACATTCAGATATTTTTATCCTGATACAGAAGGAATATATTCATGGTGGTCATATAGGTTTAAGGCAAGAGAAAAGAATGCAGGATGGCGTATAGATTATTTCCTTGTATCTGATGATTTAAAAGATAAAATAATTGATGCACATATTCATACTGAAATAATGGGCTCAGATCATTGCCCTATTGAGTTGACAGTAGAATTATAAAAGAAATAGGTTGTGATTCAGTTAATACAATTGGTGATTGAGGTTGAGTTAACAGTAGAGTAATAAAATAAAGGTTACAGATTATCATATATAGTGATTAGTCTGTAACCTTTTTATAATAAGTTTAATTAAACATTTCTTCTTGTAAATGCATCATGTGCAATAAACAGGAATAAGAAAATGTGTATTGCAATAACGCTAACTGAAAAAATAGGCGTCATACCAAAGAATGTAAATGAATTTTCAACAATGTTTGAGAATGACATATTTGCAAATATCGTGTAACGTACAAAGTCTAATGATAACATTTGTGCAATTGAAACAGCCATATCCGAACCTAAGTAAATCATGATTGGAATTGCAATTGCTATAGCTGAATTCCTAAATAATGCTGATAACATAAATGCTATGATGGCAGTAATCATTATTGCTCCAAATGTCATGAAGAAATTAGAGAGGATATGTAATAATCCTGAACTTGCAATAATGCTTCCGTTTTTAACTATTAACAGAGGTGTAGATAATTCTCCCGTACCAAACAAGATAATAGTGAGTAAAACAGATAATACATATGATAATAATGTTAAAACAAATCCATATGTTAAAAATGTAATAAATTTGCTCCAAAAGATTTTGTATCTTTTCACAGGTGTTATAAGTAAGAATTTAATTGTTCCATTAGAAAATTCAGATGAAACAGTGGTTCCGGCTAAAATAATCAAAATAAGAGCAATAATAATTGTAGCATTAATACATCTTTTTAAAGATAAAAATGCATTGCCTGTGTATATATATGGTTCATATGATGACATCTGAGAATCAGGGTTTTTATAAATAACTGAATCAGTATTATTTTCTAACTGATATTTTGCTATCAGATAATTTGATTCAGTAGTATTAAATTCTGTTTCGTCATATGAAGCACCACTTTCTTTTGTTGAAAGTAAATCGGAATAGCTTATATCATATTGTGAAAAATTAGATATAAGACTGTATTTTTGAGTGTTTGAATCAGGATCTATATCATTTTTTAAATAGTTTTCATAAGTATCTTTTAATAATTTAGCACCGTCTTTTGTATGACCATCGTTGTTAATTGAATCGGCAGTTAACTGAATATAACTTTTCCAATCATTATCTTTAAGTGAAGAAACAATTGTATCACATAATTTTTGATAATGTTCACGGTCTTCATTTGAGTTGACTAAATCAGATGAACCATCTTTATCAAATGAATTAATTGAACTTAAATATGAATAGTAATCGCTTAAAGCATTTGATTCCCAACGTGAATTGTCATATATATCATGCATTGTATAATCAAGAGATTTAGCAAGTTTTAATTCTTCTATATACGCATCGTCTCTATATTCATCAGTTTCAGTAGTTGCATATTGTAATTCCTGATCAATAGAAGAGTAATAAATATCATCGTTATTATCACAGGAAAATTTTGTAAAAACTGAAATGCCAATTATAAATAATACAATGGCTGCAAGAAAGAAATAAGTGCTTTTTTTATGAAATAATTTTGAATATTCGTTTTTGATTAAATTAAGCAATTTGGTTACCTCCTTTTACGTTAGTTATTTCCATAAAGGCATCTTCAAGTTTCTGGTTTTCAATAGGAATAATGGCGTAAATGCTGATTTTGTTTTTAACAAGTAAATCTGTAATTGTAGAAACAATGTCTTTAGATGAATCCCTGTTAATCTTTAATTCAAATGTAGTATCGCCTGTTATTGAATTTACAATATCAGGGTTATAGTCTGTAATGATAGTAATAGCAGAATTACTGTCTGATACTTCAAAGTTGTAAGTTACATCCTGACCTGATACAATATGAAGCATATTTTCCATCGTATCAACACTTAAAATATTTCCGTTTGACAAAATAGCTACTCTGTCGCACATTAATTCCATTTCGCTCATAAGATGACTTGATACTAAAACACAAACATCTTCTTTGTGAGCCATGTTTGTTAAAATATCACGTAACTGTTTAATTCCTGCAGGGTCAAGACCGTTAGTAGGCTCATCTAAAATTAACACTTTAGGATTGTGCAATAATGTAATAGCAAGTCCTAAACGCTGTCTCATACCTAGAGAATATTTGCCTACTTTTTCATTTATACGATTTGATAAACCGACAAGCTCAATTACTTCGTTAACTCTTTCAATAGTTACTGACTTGTGTAAACGTGCATATTGTAAAATATTTTGCTTACCGGTCATATATTTATAAAATTCAGGATTTTCAACGATAGCTCCGATATTTTCCATGGCAGCTTCAAAGTCATGCTCAAGACTTTTTCCGTTGATTAAAATTTCACCATCATCTATATTGAGTAAACCTGTAATCATTTTAATTAAAGTTGTTTTACCGGCTCCGTTTGGACCAAGAAGACCGAATACTTCACCTGTTTTTGTTTCAAATGATACTTTGTTTAAAACAGTTCTGGAACCAAATTTTTTTTCTATATTCTTAATTTCCAATGCTGTACTCATGTTAATCCTCCTTATCGTCAAGTTTTGTGCAGTTTGAGTCTGTAACATAACTGTCCCAGGTACTTATTTTCCATTTGCCTGATTCATAAGTGTAGTAAATAGTACCTTCGCAAGTGCAGTTTACTTTATAATAATCATTAGTTGAGGCGTTGTTGGAATCTTGTGAATCTTCAGAACCATCATCGTAATAATCATTATTGTAATCGCTAAGTGTACAAATAGTACCCGGTGTAAATACTGTAGATGTTTCTTTTCCAACGATATCTACTGTGTATTTTATATTTGCACTGGCAATTTTAGGACCGGCTTTTGAAATCTTAACTGACTGAACTGAACCTGATGCATCTTTTATATCAAATAAAGAATTGTCAGCGTCAAGAGTGGAATCTAAAGTTGCTTTCATGCCTGAGATAGTAGAACCACTTGATGAATAATGTTTATCTGTCCAATAATTATTTAATATGTCTGTAATAAGTTCGCGATGTTTATTTAAATCAACTGATTCAGAGTTTGTTTTTAAAACATCGTTTATATAATTTTCAGTTGTTTGTCTAATAGTATCTTTTTGAGTTGAGAATGTTATGTAATCGACAGAAACATAGATTACAAGAATAACAAGACAAATAGCAGACAATATAATTCCACGATTTGTCTTCTTTAAAAATTTCTTCATAAAAAATAACCTCCAATTTGTTTTGTGAATTTATAATATCAAACTAAAAAATGTTTTTCATTTATAAAAAATTAAAATTGTCTTAAGATATGAGCATCAAAGTCGGGGAATATGACTTCGACATTTATAAGTAACATATAATAACAAATAATAAAAAATAATAAAAAATGATAGCGAATAATAAAATGTGTTTGAAAAAACATAAAAGTAATGTAAAATTAACTATATGAATGATAGGAAAGATTAAAAATATAGTTGGAAAAAGAATTTGTTTTATATATACTATTCCAACCAATATCAGTTAATCAAAGGTAGGAAACAATACATATTAAAAGGAGAAAAGTGAATGATTAATTTTGCAACGATAGGAACAAATTTTGTAGTTGATTGGTTTTTAGAGGCGGTAGAACAATGTGATAATTTATGTTATGTGGCAACATATTCAAGAGATAAGGAAAAAGGAGAAACATTTAGCAAAAAGCATAATGGGAAAATGGTGTTTACGGATTTGAATAAGCTTGCTAAATGCGATGAAATTCAGGCAGTATATATTGCAAGCCCTAATAGCTTACATTATGAACAGGCTAAACTTTTGATTGAAAATGGAAAACATGTAATGATTGAAAAGACAATTACAAGCAATCAAAAAGAATTAGAAGAATTAATAAATTTGGCAAAAAAGCATAATGTAGTAATAATGGAAGCAATGAGAAATGTAATTGACCCGGGATTTTTTGCTATAAAAGAAGCAATAGAACTTGTTAAGCCTGTTAGAAGAGTAAGCTTTCAATATTGTCAATATTCATCAAGATACGATAAATATAAGCAGGGAATATTTGAAAATGCATTTCGTAAGGAATTCTCAAATGGAGCATTAACGGATATAGGTGTATATTGTGTGCATCCGCTTGTAAAATTATTTGGTATGCCACAGGAAATAATGGCAATGGCACAAATATTACCTGATAGTATTGATGGACAGGGAACAATAATTGCAAAATATCCTGAAATGTTGGCAGAAGTATTGTATTCAAAGATAACAAATTCAAAGATACCTAGTCAGATTCAGGGAGAAAAAGGAGCAATTATTATTGAGGACATACCTAACCCGAGAAAAGTAAAAGTTATTTTTAACGATAATACGGAAAAGATAATTAAAGTGCCTGAATGTGAAAATAATCTTGTATTTGAAGCAAAAGAGTGGGCACGACTTATTGAAATTGGAAAATTTACAGACGAACACATTAAATATTCACATATGTGTGTTAAAGTTATGGATGAAGCAAGAAGGCAACAGGGGATTGTATTTCCAGCAGATTAGGGAAGAGGAGAAGTATGCAAAAAAAGAACTTGTTGATAGTATGGCGAGTTCAAATTCAAATGATACACCACAGGAATTTGTTGTAATTAGAATGAAATAGTTATATTTAAATTTTAAATCAGAACCACGTCTTTTAGGCGTGGTTCTGATTGTTTAACTTGCTAATTATATATACAAAAGAATAATTGTGCAAAATTATCTATCTCTTTTCTACAAATTGGAAGTTTTATTCAGCATCAGGAGCCTGACCATCATGTGCTAACCACTTACATTCTGTTATTTCCATATTTGTAAATGTCGCTTTAAATGAAGAATCTTCAGGACTACATGCATAAATTCCAAACTGGATTTCATCAGTTGCTTTATACATATGACAGATTCTCATCTGCTTATAATTAATGCCATCTTCTGAGCATTCAATGCAGTAATCGTCTTCACGTCTACTGAATCTATACCACATAGATTTAATTCCAGCATCAATTTCTGTTGTAGCCCAATCTGAATATCCTTTATTCGTTACAACGCTTCCAAGATGCTGAAACTTTTCATTTTCATATTCAATAGAACCTTTCAACCAGTTTTCACTATCGAGATACATAACAACACCACACTGGTCAAAGCGTACCTTAGTTTCAAATTCTGTCTTTACAATAAAAGAAAACATCTTTTTGGAAGTCTTAATCTGAAGAACGGGAGCATTATCATTTCTAAAATGGTAGTAAGTACGCTGCCATAAATCTGTATGTGGATTTGTTATTACTTCAATTTTATCTTCAGAGATAGTAAAATCTTTAGGTTTTCTTGTCCATTTCCATTGGTTATTATCTATTTTCATTTTAATCTTCCTTTCGTGGATAAATTTCAATTTGTAAATTCATATCCGTATTATACCATAAAAATAACAGCACTGTATATTAATATTGTAACATACAGTGCCGTTATTTTTATTATTTACATAAGGAGTCATTCCGTCTTCGTTTAGCCTCTCCTTATGAAAACTAGTGGACTAGACGGGAGTTGAACCCGTGTCCAAAAGCCTCTCCATTGTACTTCTTCTATCATAGTCAGTTATTTAACATTCCCTTAAACAAACCGGAACTAACACCGTTTTGCTCTTGGTAGCTTCATAAAATCACTGAAAGCGCAAAGCTTAGCAATCAGAGTTTCCTGCTAAAGTCGATGCCAATATCAGGGCCGCAGGCAACCTTGTATTGACAGCTGCCATTAATTAGGCAGCGTAAGCTAAATTATCTTCAGCGTTTAATTTTAATTGTATGATTTAACGCATCATCTACGGATAGCTTCTCCAACTTCAAAACCCCTGTCGAAACCAGTACTAGCCCTTACTGGGGGTAGGTAAAAGTCTACCTTGGTCTTATATTTTAAATCATATTTTAAATATAGTCAATTGGAAATATTGGCTATTTTTGCTTTGGTGTATATAAGTTAGAATACCAATATAAAACACCAATTCCAACACCACCAATGATATTACCGATAGTTACAGGCAATAAATTTTTAACGATGAAGTTCCACCAACTAAGACCTGTTACATCTAATCCGTAATTTCCATACATCTGATTAATGAATAAACCACCACTTATATAACTCATATTTGCAACGCTATGTTCAAAAGCACAAATAACGAAAACGATAATAGGGAAGAATAAACATATAATTTTGCTTGCAGCAGATTCGGCCATAAATGTCATAAATACTGCAACACATACTAAAATATTACAAAAAATACCTTTAATAATGGCATCAGTAAATGAAATATTGCATTTAGATACAGCAGTACTTAAAAGATTTGTTGCTAATTGTCCATTAAATAAAGTATAAACATGACCGTATGTGCATAAAAATGTAAATACAACACTTCCTATAAAACTTCCGATATAAACAACAACCCAGTTCTTAAGCATTTTCGCTACAGAAAGTTTTTTCTCAAGAACAGAAATAATCATAAGGTTGTTACCTGTAAATAACTCACTTCCGTTTAAAACTACCATTGCTAAACCGGCAGGGAAGATACATGCATTTATCAATCTTGCTATAGCTGTATTTTCTAAAGAACATGATGCAGTGGCAGCACCGGTTCCGGCTATGGAAATAAAGAATCCGGCTATAATTCCTAATACCAACATTTTTAATGTAGGTAAATTACCTTTGACAACACCTACTTTTGAATAACGTTCAGTTGCTTCTCTTGTACTAATCATTTTTGTTACCTCTATTTTTATTTTTCTTTTTTGTCCCCTCAAATATATAAAAACCAAAGATATTTTTACCATATATTAACGTGAATGTAAAGGTTGTAAACATAGAAGAAACACAATAAATGACAACAAATTATATAAAGTAACAAAATTGTTATTAAAAATTAATAAAATTTACGACAAAAATAATATTTTCTTTTTAAACAAATTATTGTATTATAGGCGTATCGTAAATAAGTATGCCTATTTAATAGGTAAGAAATAAAAATAATAGTTACGCTGTAGCAGGAGGGATTATGAGAAGATTAGCATTATTAATGATTTTTAGCATTGTAGCTACTATGACTTTTGGATGTGGAAAAACGGAAGGAGAAGAAAAGAGTACAAAAGAGGAAGTAACTACAATTCAGGAAACAGAAGAGCCATTGGAAACAAAAGATGACAAGGTTGATTTGTTAGAATACATAGATGAATTAAAAAGAGTAGCTTATTATTTTAATATGAAAGAATCTGATAGTGAAAAAGGAAATGTAGAGCAACATTGGAAAGGAAATGGCATCGAAATAAATGTAATTAAAGGTTCAAGTCAGAAACTTCATGACTATAACTATCCTGATTTTCAAATTATTGTAACTGATAATGATGAGATTTCAGTGCTTGGATACTCTTTAGGGGATGAGATTAATTATTACATGGATCCTGTAGTTGAAAAATTGGGATGGGATGTTAATTATGATGGAAGACTTGATGAAAAAAGAAGTGTTATATTTACGAAAGTTGCAGATGACAGAATACTCTATGTTTCATTTACATCAGATGACAAAGATATTACACAAATGGAAATATATACAGATTATAAAGAAGTAGTAAATGAAGTAGTACAGGATAAACAGAAAGAACTATATGAAAAATACGAAACAACTTTGTATAAATTACAAAACAAAGACCCAAATCAAAATGTTGAGTTCGCAAAAATAGGAAATAATTATTATCCATGTATGCTTGTGTGGAGTAAGGAAAGCCGCGAAATGAAACTTTATTATTTAAATAAAAAAGGTAAAATTGCCCATACTAAAGCATTTCAGTCTATGACATATAATCAGGATGGAACAGTTACGCTTGTTAATAATATAATTGGGAATACACAAATTGTTGTATGCCAATACAAGGATGAAAAGTTGAAAGTTATTTCAAGACTTGTAACTGACAACTCAGGAAATACAAAAAAATATCTAATAAACGATAATGAAGTAACAGAGAAAGAATATAATAAAGTCGTAAACTCATATAAGAGAGATAACGACAGATATAGAACATATTCTTATAATGGAGCTGAATACAGTGGATATGAAGACGTTTCGCATGCACTTTCAGCATTAGAAACAAAAATTCAGCAAATTGAGCAGGCAGAAGCAGAAAAATAACTATATTTCATAAAATCATCACATATTTTGTGTTATATTTTACATTATAGAAGTTGAAATGTTATTTCTATATGAAATATTAGTGCTGCGGAGGTACACATAAATGGATGAATTAAAGATTTTAGTTGTAGATGATGAATCAAGAATGAGAAAACTTGTTAAGGATTTCCTTGTAAAGAAACAATATAAGGTATTAGAAGCAGGAGACGGCGAAGAAGCAATTGAGGTATTCTTTGGAAACAAAGACATTTCATTGATAATTCTTGACGTTATGATGCCTAAAATGGACGGTTGGGAAGTATGTAAGGAAATAAGAAAATTTTCAAAAGTCCCAATCATAATGCTTACAGCAAAAAGTGAGGAAAATGATGAACTTAAAGGATTTGAACTTGGAGTTGATGAATACATATCAAAACCTTTCAGTCCTAAAATATTAGTTGCAAGAGTTGATGCAATTTTACGACGTGCTAATAAAATTGGCGCTGATATGACAATAGAAGCAGGAGATATTAAGATAGATAAGGCTGCTCATATTGTTAAGGTTAAAGATAAGGAAATTGAACTAAGCTTTAAAGAATTTGAATTGTTGACATATTTTATTGAAAATAAAGGAATTGCTCTTTCAAGAGAAAATATTTTAAATAATGTATGGAATTATGATTACTTTGGAGATGCCAGAACAATAGATACACATGTCAAGAAACTTAGAAGTAAATTAGGTGACTGTGGTGATTACATAAAGACTGTTTGGGGCATGGGATATAAATTTGAGGTAAACTAATGAAACATTCAATTAAGTATAAACTGCCAATATTAATTATTGTAATTATGACAGTAGCTATTGCGCTTGCATCAACATTTGGAACAGCTTTTATTGAAAAATATTATATTTCACATAAAAAAGACGTTATTGTTGATGTATATAATAAGATGGCTCAAGTTGTAAAAGAAGATAAGGATTTATCTGAAAGCGACAACGTACAGGCGCTAAATGATGAGTGTGAAAATGCCGGTGTAACAATAATTATGATAGACAGTTCCGGAAACACAATATATGAATATGGTGCAGGAAAGACATTACAAAGACGTTGGCAGGAAATGATATATGGTGCGGCATTTGGAGCCGAAAGAGAAAGAACTATTATAGAAAAGAATGACAATTATACGATGCAAAGAGCCAGAGATTTATTGTCTGACCAGGAATATTATGAATTGTTTGGAACATTAGATTCAGGCTATTACTTTGTAATCAGGGTATCGGTTCAGAATATGAGGGAGACTCTTAACATTACAAATAAATTCTATTTGATTCTTCTTATATCTATGACTGTTGTAATGACAATTATGATGATTATAGTAACGAGAAGATATACGGACCCGATACTTGAACTTGCAACAATTTCAACAAGAATGTCAAATTTGGATTTTGATGCTAAATATACAGGAAAACATAAAGATGAAATAGGCGTTCTTGGAAATAGTATGAATGAGTTGTCAGCTAAATTGGAAGGGACAATCCTTGAACTTAAAAAGGCAAATATAGAACTGCAAAAAGATATCGAGCAAAAGATTGAAATTGATGAGATGAGAAAAGATTTTATTTCAAATGTATCTCATGAATTAAAAACACCGATTGCTCTTATTCAGGGATATGCAGAAGGTTTAAAGGATAATATTAATGACGACCCTGAAAGTATGGAATTTTATTGTGATGTAATTATTGATGAGTCAGATAAAATGAACAAAATGGTTAAAAAACTGCTGGCACTTACACAGATTGAATTTGGAAATAAACAGGTAAATATCGAAAGATTTAATCTTGTTGATGTCATGGAAGGCATTATTAAATCCGTTCAGTTAAGAGCGGAGCAGGAGAATGTTAAAATAATATTTGAAAATAAAGAACCTGTATATGTTTGGGCAGATGAATTTCAAATTGAGGAAGTAATTACAAACTATGTAAGTAACGCATTTAACCATATTGACGGAAAAAGAATAATTGAGATGAAAATTGTAGAAAAAGATGGTATAGTAAGAATGTCAGTCTTCAATACCGGTAAACAGATTCCTGAAAATGAATTGGAAAATGTTTGGATTAAATTCTATAAAGTAGATAAGGCAAGAACCAGAGAATATGGTGGAAATGGCATTGGACTTTCTATCGTTAAGGCGATTGCTGACAGTATGAATAAAAAATGCGGAGTATTTAACCATGAGGATGGTGTTGAATTCTGGTTTGAATTAGATGGAAAAGCTTCAGAGGAAGGACTGGAATATGATAGCAATAATTGACTATGATGCAGGAAATATTAGAAGTGTTGAGAAGGCGTTTCAATTTCTGGGAGAAGAAACGATACTAACACGAGACAAGGATGTAATCTTAGATGCAGACAAAGTTGTACTTCCGGGCGTAGGCTCATTTGGTGACGCTATGGAAAAGCTTAATAAGTATGATTTAGTTGATACTGTGAAGGAAGTTGTGTCACGAAACATACCATTTCTTGGAATATGTTTAGGCTTACAGTTATTATTTGAAGAAAGTGATGAAACACCGGGAGTAAAGGGACTTGGAATTCTACCGGGCAAGATTATAAAGATACCTGAAGGTGAAAGTTTGAAAGTTCCACATATTGGATGGAATTCGTTAGATTTTCATAATAATGGAAGATTATTTAAAGGAATAGATGAGAAAGCATATGTTTATTTTGTTCACTCTTATTATTTGAAAGCAGATGACGAAAACATCGTAACAGCAACTACTGAGTATGGTGTACATATACATGCGTCCGTTGAGAAAGAAAATGTATTTGCATGTCAGTTCCATCCGGAAAAGAGTGGAGATATAGGACTGAAAATATTGAAAAATTTTGCAGAGATAAATTAAATTTTTTCGAGTAGGAAAATTCCTACTCGATTTTGTCGTATTTTATATTAGGAGGAAAATATGCACACAAAGAGAATTATACCTTGTTTGGATGTTAATAATAACCGAGTTGTAAAAGGAGTAAATTTTGTAAATTTGCGTGATGCAGGAGATCCCGTAGAGGTAGCAAAAGCATACAATAAGGCGGGAGCAGATGAATTGGTGTTCCTTGATATTACAGCATCATCTGACAATAGAAATACAGTTGTAGATATGGTAAGAAGAGTAGCTGAGCAGGTTTTTATACCATTTACAGTTGGAGGCGGAATCAGAACTGTAGACGACTTTAAGACTTTGCTTAGAGAGGGAGCAGATAAGATATCTATAAACTCATCGGCTATTATGAATCCAAGACTTATAAGTGATGCAGCTGATAAATTTGGAAGTCAGTGTGTAGTTGTTGCCATAGATGCAAAAAGAAGAGCAGACGGATCAGGATGGAATATTTACAAAAATGGTGGAAGAGTAGATGTTGGAATAGACGCTGTGGAATGGGCGCGTAAAGTAGATAAACTAGGGGCAGGAGAAATACTTCTTACAAGTATGGATTGCGATGGAGTTAAGAGGGGATATGATGTAGAACTTACAAGAATCATATCTGAAAATGTGTCAATACCTGTAATTGCATCAGGTGGGGCAGGTAAAAAAGAGCATTTTTATGATGCACTGACAGAAGGAAAGGCTGATGCAGCACTAGCAGCATCATTATTCCACTATAAAGAATTAGAAATAAATGACCTGAAACATTATCTTAAGGAAAAAGGTGTTCAGGTTAGAATATAATTGGAAAAACGAATTAAGATTCAGTATATAGAATTTTCCAGACAATAGCCTTAATTTAAAGTTAAGGCAATATAGATTATTATATAGAGCGAGAGATTAAAATGAAATATTATTTTATAATTAATCCAGAAAGTGGCAGATTTGCCAATGATAAAGAAGGGTTTATTGAAAGAATAGATAAAGCGTGCAGGCTTAGAGACATAAAATACGAAATTCATTACACTGATGGATTTGGTAAAGCCAGAAAAGTGGCAGAAAGCATCCCGGATGATGAAGAATGCATTGTGTTCTCAGTAGGCGGAGATGGAAATTTAAATGAAATAATAAATGGTGTTGTTAAGAAACATATGACAGTAGGTGTTATACCGGCAGGAAGCGGAAATGATTTTTACAGAACATTGTCTGCACTTGGAAAAGGCGAACACAGATGTGACTTAGGAATTATCAATGACAAGTATTTTATAAATATTGCATGTATAGGCTTAGATGCTGATATAGCAAATAACATAAGTGTAATCAGACAAAAGAAGTGGATACCTGTAGGTCAAAGATATACATGTAGCATAATTTATTCGTATTTTAAATATAAATTTAAAGAATTAACTACAATATTTGGTGAACAGTCTAAAAAAGGTGAGTATACAATAGTTACTGTATGTAATGGACAATATTATGGTGGAGGACATAGAATTGCTCCACATGCGTTAATAGACGACGGATATTTTGAAATATATATGGTTGATAAAATGCCTAAAATACTAATACCGGGACTTCTATTAAAATTAAAAAGCGGAAGACATGAAAAGTCAAAGAGAGTGGTAAGATATACAGACAAAGGATTGAAAATTCAGTCAGATACTCCTGTGACATGTAATGTAGATGGAGAAATGTTAACAGATACGGATTTTGAAATCAGAATTGAAAAGAGTGCTATAAAAGTATTTAATGATCCTCAGTTTGTAAAGGAAATAGTTGGAAATAATATTTGACAGAGGTTAAATAAATGGGAATGATAACAAATGATTGGTTAGAGGCAATACAGCCTGAATTTTCTAAACCATATTACAAAGAATTATACAGTTTTGTTAAAGATGAATATAGTAAAACGATAGTATATCCTCCGGCAGAAGATATATTTAATGCATTTCATTTTACACCACTTAAGGATGTAAAAGTGTTGCTGCTTGGGCAGGACCCATATCATAATGTAAATCAGGCACATGGATTAAGCTTTTCAGTATTGCCGGGAAATGACATACCACCATCGCTTCAAAATATTTATAAAGAATTGCATGATGATTTGGGATGTTATATACCAAATAACGGATATTTGAAAAAATGGGCAGATCAGGGAGTGTTATTGCTTAACACAGTATTAACAGTTAGAGCTCATCAGGCAAATTCACATCAGGGACATGGCTGGGAGCAATTTACGGATGCGGTTATAGAAGCCGTAAATGCACAGGACAGGCCAATAGTAATATTTTTGTGGGGTTCGCCTGCACAAAAGAAAGCTAAGATGTTAACTAATCCAAAACATCTTGTATTAAAATGTCCACATCCAAGTCCACTTTCAGCATATAGAGGATTTTTCGGATGCAAGCATTTTAGCAAAGCAAATGAATTCCTAAAGGCAAATGGAATAGAACCAATAGACTGGCAAATAGAAAATATTTAATTTACCTAAGATGAAAGGAAAAATATGAGCATATTAAATGTAGAACATTTAACACATGGTTTTGGCGATAGAGCAATTTTTGATGATGTATCATTTAGATTATTAAAAGGTGAACATATAGGACTTGTTGGAGCAAATGGTGAAGGTAAGTCAACGTTTATGAATATAATAACAGGTAAATTGCAACCTGACGAAGGCAGAGTTGAATGGGCTAAAAATGTCAGAGTAGGATATTTAGACCAGCATATCGTTTTAGAAAAAGGAATGACAATAGAGGATGTTTTAAAATCGGCATTTGACTTCCTGTTTGAAATGGAAGAAAACATGAATGACATTTGCAATAAAATGGGTGATGCGGATGAGAAGCAACTTGAAATATATATGGATGAACTTGCCGTTATTCAGGATATGCTTACAATGCATGATTTTTATTTGATAGATTCAAAGGTAGAAGAAATAGCAAGGGCATTTGGATTAACAGATTTAGGGCTTGATAAAGATGTAAATGATTTAAGTGGTGGTCAGAGAACAAAGGTATTGCTTGCAAAACTATTGTTAGAAAAGCCTGACATTTTATTGCTTGATGAACCGACAAACTATTTGGATGCTGAACATATTGAATGGTTAAAGAGATATTTACAGGATTATGAGAATGCTTTTATTTTAATATCACATGATATACCGTTTTTAAATAGTGTTATTAATTTAATTTATAATATGGAAAATCAAAAACTGGACAGATATGTAGGCGATTACGATAAGTTTAAAGAAGTACACGCCGTAAAACAGGCACAACTTGAGGCTGCATATAACAGACAGCAAAAAGAAATTGCTGATTTAAAGGATTTTGTGGCAAGAAATAAAGCTAGAGTTTCAACAAGAAACATGGCAATGTCAAGGCAGAAAAAACTTGATAATATGGATTTAATTGAACTTGCAGGAGAAAAGCCAAAACCGGAATTTAGATTTAAGGAAGCAAGGACGTCCGGCAAATTTATAATAGACACAATGAATCTGGTAATCGGATATGATAAGCCATTATCTGTGCCACTTAATTTGTCTATGGAAAGAGGACAGAAAATTGCAGTAATAGGAACAAATGGTATTGGAAAAACAACTCTTTTAAGAAGTATTTTAGGAGAAATTAAACCTATAGATGGAAAAGTTGAATTGGGAGATTATCTGCAAATAGGCTATTTTGAACAGGAAATAAAGGAAGAAAACCGTTCTACATGCCTTGAGGAAATCTGGGATGAATTTCCTTCATTTAACCAATATGAAGTAAGAAGCGCGTTGGCTAAATGTGGACTTACTACAAATCATATTGAAAGTCAGATAAGAGTGTTAAGCGGAGGAGAGCAGGCAAAAGTCCGTCTTTGCAAATTAATTAACAGAGAAACAAATCTTTTGGTTCTTGACGAACCTACAAATCATTTGGATGTAGATGCTAAGGCAGAATTAAAGAGAGCGCTTACAGAATACAAGGGAAGCATACTTATGGTATGTCATGAACCTGATTTTTATGAGGATTGGGTAACAGATGTGTGGGATGTAAGCCAGTGGAGTCTGTTAGATTAAGATATAAGACATATAATAAATTAGATAGAATATCACAAAACAAGGCATGGGTTCATTTCCAACCCATGCCTTGTTTTGTGTAATGTACCAAATGGTATATGTTTTAATTTTGTTTTTCTTTTAATCTTTTATTTGCAGTTGCAAGCATAAGTTTAATTCTATTTAACTGGTTAACTTCACTTGCACCGGGATCATAGTCAACAGCTACAATATTTGCTTCAGGATGCATTGCACGAAGCTTTTTGATAACACCCTTTCCAACAATGTGGTTAGGAAGGCAGGCGAAAGGCTGTGTACAAACTATGTTTGGAACTCCATCTTTTATTAAGTGGAGCATTTCACCTGTAAGGAACCATCCTTCACCGGTCTGGTTACCAATTGAAACAACTTCCTCAGCCATTTCTGACATTTCCCAAATATCGCTTGTAGGAGTGAAGTGTTTGCTCTTTATTAAAGCCTCCTTAGCTGTTTTTCTGAAGTATTCTATAGCTTTTATTCCAATGGTACTTAGAATTACTGATGATTTTTTAAAACCTAATTTTTCGGCCTTAAATGTAGAGTTTCTAAATCCATATAAGAAGAAGTCTACAAGGTCAGGCATAACGGCTTCAGCACCTTCAGATTCCAATAAGTTTACAAGGTCATTGTTAGCAGTAGGAGAGAATTTAACAAGAATCTCACCAACAATACCAACACGTGGTTTTTTAATATCTTTTACAGGAATAGCATCAAATTCTTCAACAATCTTGCGAAGATTATTTTTATATCGTTTCATTCCAAATTTATTATCTGCAAGTTCAGCACATAATTTATCTTCCCATTTTTTATGAAGTGCATCTGTTTCGCCGTGATTTACTTCATAAGGTCTTGTTCTGTATACAACTCTCATAAATAAATCGCCGTACATTGCTGCCTGAACTGCTTTAACTGCAAATTTAGGAGTAATCTTAAATCCACTGTTCTTTTCAATACCGGATAAACTAAGGGAAAGAACAGGAATGTATTCTAATCCGGCTTTCTCTAATGCACGTCTGATAAATCCGATATAGTTAGTAGCACGACATCCGCCACCTGTCTGAGTAATAACAACAGCCACTTTGTGTAAATCATATCTTCCAGATAATAATGCTTCCATAATCTGACCTACAACAATAAGTGAAGGGTAGCAGGCATCATTGTTAACATACTTAAGACCCATATCAATGCATGATTGTTCACTTGGAAGAACTTCAAAGTTGTATCCACATGAATTCATTGCAGATTGAAGCATCTTAAAGTGAATTGGACTCATCTGAGGTGTAAGTATTGTATATTTTTCATCAAACATCTGCTTTGTAAATTCAACTTTTTTGATTGAAGATGGCTTGATGTCTCTTTGATAATTTCTTTCTTTTCTTATTCTAATGGCTGAAAGAAGAGAACGTATTCTGATTCTTGCAGCGCCTAAGTTATTAACTTCATCGATTTTAAGAACAGTGTAAATCTTTCCTGATTTAGTTAAAATATCATTTACGCAGTCAGTCGTAACGGCATCAAGACCACATCCAAATGAATTGAGCTGAACTAAATCAAGATCATCTCTTGTTTTTACATAGTTAGCAGCTGCATAAAGTCTTGAATGGTACATCCACTGGTCAGATACAATCAAAGGTCTTTCAACAGGAGCTAAATGTGAAATAGAATCTTCTGTTAAAACGGCAAGACCATAACTGTTAATCATTTCAGGAATACCGTGGTTGATTTCAGGGTCAACATGGTATGGACGACCTGCAAGTACGATACCGTGAAGATTATGTTCCTTTATATATGCTAATGTCTCTTCGCCTTTTTTGCGAATGTCATCTCTTGAAGCTAATAATTCTACCCATGCAACATGTGCAGCCTGAGTAATTTCGGCTTTAGGAATATCAAATTCTTTTGAAAATTCTTCAACAAGTCGGCTTGTAATAGTTCCCTCATTTGTTAAAGCCATAAACGGATTCATAAATTTGATAGAATTATCGTTTAATTCTTCAACGTTATTTTTTATATTTTCTGCATAAGATGTAACAATAGGGCAGTTGTAGTGGTTATTAGCATCCGGTGTTTCATTTCTTTCGTATGGTATACACGGATAGAAAATAAAATCAATACCGTTTCTGATTAACCAGGTAACATGACCGTGAGCAATCTTTGCAGGATAACATTCTGATTCACTAGGAATTGATTCAATACCTAATTCATATATTTTTCTTGAAGACTCAGGTGAGAGAACAACTCTGTATCCTAATCTTTTAAAGAAAGTAGCCCAGAATGGGAAATTCTCATACATATTAAGTACACGTGGAATTCCTACAGTTCCTCGTTTAGCATTTTCCTCAGACAATGGTTCGTAATCAAACATTCTGTGGAATTTATATTCAAATAAGTTAGGAATGTTATCTTTATTTTTCTCTTTTCCAAGACCTTTTTCGCAACGGTTTCCGCTTATGAAACGTCGTCCGTCAATAAATTTATTTATAGTAAGCATACAGTTGTTTGTACAACCTTTGCATCGTGTCATTGTTGTTGTGTAATCAAATTTGTTAATTGCATCGATAGAAAGCATTGTTGTTGCTTCGCCGTGATAACGTTCTCTTGCAATAAGGGCAGCACCAAATGCACCCATAATACCTGCAATGTCAGGACGGATAGCTTCACATCCTGATATTTTTTCAAAACTTCTTAAAACAGCATCATTGTAAAATGTTCCACCCTGAACAACAACTTTTTCCCCAAGGTCTTTAGGGTCTGTAATTTTAATAACTTTATATAAAGCATTCTTAATAACAGAATAAGCAAGTCCGGCAGAAATATCTGCAACTCTTGCACCTTCTTTTTGTGCCTGCTTTACATTTGAATTCATAAATACTGTACAACGTGTACCAAGGTCTGTAGGATTCTTGGCAAATAAAGCTTCTTTAGCAAAATCGACAACTGAGTAATTAAGCGATTTAGCAAATGTTTCAATGAAAGAACCACAACCTGATGAGCAGGCTTCATTTAACTGGACGCTGTCTACAGTCTGATTCTTTATCTTAATACATTTCATGTCCTGACCGCCGATATCAAGAATACAGTCAACGTCAGGTTCAAAGAATGCAGCTGCATAATAATGTGCAACAGTTTCAACTTCACCTTCATCAAGCATTAAAGCCGCTTTAATTAAAGCCTCACCGTATCCTGTAGAACAAGAACGTACAATTTCAGCATCTTTAGGCAATTTAGAGTAAATATCTTTAATTGCACCAATAATAGTTGCCAAAGGATTTCCATTGTTACTGCTGTAGAATGAATATAATAAAGTTCCATCTTCTCCGACAACAGCTGCCTTAGTAGTAGTAGAACCTGAATCTATACCTAAGAAACATTTTCCTGAATAAGTGCTTAAATCACCTTTCTTTACTGTATCTTTGTTGTGTCTTACAGTAAATTCAGTATATTCAGCTTCATTTTTAAATAAAGGTTCCATACGTTTGATTTCCATATCCATCTTAATTCCTTTAGAAAGACGGTTATACAAATCTGTTATATTAACTAAAACTTTTGAATCGTGATTCATTGCAGAACCTGTAGCAGCAAATAAATGTGAATGCTCAGGTGCAACAATATGTTCATCATCGAGATTAAGAGTTCTTATAAATGCATTTTTTAATTCAGGAAGGAAGTGAAGAGGTCCTCCTAAAAATGCAACTGTACCACGAATAGGTTTTCCGCATGCCAAACCCGAAATGGTCTGGTTTACAACTGCTTGGAAAATAGAAGCAGCCAAATCTTCTTTTGTAGCTCCTTCGTTAATTAATGGCTGAATATCTGTTTTGGCAAATACACCACAACGTGCGGCAATTGGATAAATTGCCTGATAATTAGCAGCATATTCATTTAAACCACTGGCATCAGTCTGAAGAAGAGAAGCCATCTGGTCAATGAAAGAACCTGTACCACCGGCACAGATACCGTTCATACGCTGTTCAATTCCATTTGTAAAATAAATTATTTTTGCATCTTCGCCACCAAGTTCAATTGCAACATCTGTCTGAGGTGCATAATCATTTAATGCTGTAGAAACAGCTACAACCTCCTGAACAAATGGAACTCCTAAGTGTTTTGACAAAGTAAGTCCGCCTGAACCTGTAATCATAGGTGATAAGGTAATGTCACCTAATTTTTCTTTAGCCTTTTTTAATAATCCGGCTAAAGTTTCCTGAATATTTGCATAGTGACGCTCATAGTCAGCAAACATAATTTCATTATCATTATTTAAAATTGCAATTTTTACAGTTGTTGAGCCAATGTCAATACCAAGGCTGTAATATGCTTTATCATTCATTGTTGTTTACCTTCCTCTTAAGTTATAAAAATCCATAAACGTTATACATTATATTATAATTTGCGACAAATAACAACATATAAATAAGTACATAAGAGTAACAAATTTGTGAATTGTTTGTAAAAATGTCCTGATTTTTTAATTAAAATTTAACAATCAGGGTGTAACATTTGAATGTGTCAAAAAAGATATGTAAAAAATGTATTGTATGTTTGACAAAAGATACTAATAAAATTATACTTGTATAAGATTTTAGAATAGGAGATTTCTATGAAACAATCAAACTTTGAAAGAAAATTCAGCAGATATGCGATAAGCAATTTGTCATTATATTTGGTAATAGGATATGCCATAGGTTATGCAATTTATTATTTGATTCCGGGTCTATATGAATATATTACATTTGACCCATATTTAATATTACATGGACAGATTTGGAGACTTGTATCATGGGTAGTTACAATGCCTGAGGCATTAGGTCTGTTTACTATAATTATGCTTTTCTTTTACTATTCAGTAGGAAATAATCTTGAAAATACATGGGGAAAGTACAGATATAATGTATATATTTTCTCAGGTATGTTGTTTACGATTATAGGTGCATTCCTTTTGTATGTGATTTTAGTAATAATATGTAATACAACAGGTGAATATGAGACAGTGTTAAATGCAGTTGGCATGAGCTATAGTGGCACAAGTGTAACGGATTTAGCAGTAATATATAGAGGTATTGGCATGGGAATAGGTAATTTTGTAAGTACTTATTATATCAATATGTCAATATTCCTTGCATTTGCAGCTACCTATCCTAATGCAGAGGTATTGCTTTATTTCATAATTCCTATAAAGGTAAAATGGTTAGGAGTATTATATGGAGCGTTCATTTTTGTAGAAATACTTCAAGGCTCATGGGTAACAAGAATGATGGTAATTACATCATTACTTAATTTTATGATTTTCTTCTTTCAAACAAGAAATAAATTATCACCATATCAGATAAAACGAAAAAGAGAATATCGAAAGAATATACGTCAGGCTACACAGCCTAAATATGAAAATGGCGCTAAGCATAAATGTGCAATCTGTGGAAGAACAGAATTAGATGATCCTAATTTGACTTTCAGATATTGCTCAAAATGTAGTGGAAATAAAGAGTACTGTCAGGACCATTTATTTACACATACACATTGTTAATTGAAAATGGAGGAATAAAATATATATGGCTCAAAAAGAATTTGAAAGAGGTGCGGGAATATTGATGCATATTAGTAGTATTCCTTCACCTTACGGAATAGGTTCTTTTGGAAAAAATGCATATGAATTTGTTGACAGATTAGTTGCTGCGAGACAAAAGTACTGGCAGGTTCTGCCACTTGGAACAACAAGTTATGGAGACAGCCCATACGCTTCTTTTTCTGCGTTTGCAGGTAATCCTTATTTTATCGATTTGGATACATTAATTGAAGAAGGTCTTATTACAAAAGAATATGTAGATAGTTTTAGATGGAACATTGAAGAACAGTATGTTGACTATGGTTTGATATATAATTCCAGATTTATTGTTTTAAAAGAAGCTTATAAGAATAGTAATCACAAGGCATTGAAAGAATATAAAGAATTTGTTAAAGAAAATGATTTTTGGATTGATGATTACTGCTTGTATTGTGTATGCAAAAATGATGCTGAGTCGACTTCGTGGCAGGATTGGGAAGAGGATATAAGATTCAGAAAGCAGGAAGCGTTAGATAAAAAGATAGAAGAATTTTCAGATGAACTGGATTTTTATAGGTTTTTACAGTTTAAATTCTTCGAACAATGGTTTAAACTAAAAGAGTATGCCAACGAAAAAGGAATCGAAATAATAGGAGACATTCCAATTTATGTTGCTATGGATTCAGCAGATGTATGGTCTCATCCTGAAATTTTTCAGCTAGATGAGAATCTGGAGGCAAAAAAAGTGGCAGGAGTTCCGCCGGATGCTTTTTCTGATTTAGGTCAAAGATGGGGGAATCCGTTATATGATTGGAAAAAGTTAGAAAAAGATGATTTTTCATGGTGGCGAAAGAGAATGGAACACTCCGCAAAATTATACGATATAGTTAGAATTGATCATTTTATTGGAATGACAAAATACTATACAATACCTGCAGAAGATGAGGATGCCAGAAACGGAAAATGGGAAAAAGGTCCGGGAATGAAACTTATAAAAGCTATATCAGAAGCAACGGGAGATAAGAAAATCATTGCTGAAGATTTAGGTGTAAAAATACCTGAAGTAGTGGAAGCCCTTGAAAAGAGTGGATTTCCTGGAATGAAGGTTTTAGAATTTGCATTTGACGGAGACAGAAAGAATGAGCATTTGCCATATTTTTGGACGCAGAATACTGTGGCTTATGGTGGAACTCATGATAACGATACCTTAATGGGATATTTTACAGGTTTGCAATATTGGGAGTTAGGATACATAAGAGAGTTCTTAGAATGTAGACATGGCTCGATTGAAGATATTGTGGATAAATTATTTACATGCGCCTATGCCAGCGTGGCGAATGTTGTAATATTCCAAATGCAGGATGTTTTAAAAGTTGGCAATATTGGCAGAATGAATCTGCCATCATCAATGGGAACTAACTGGCGTTGGAGAATGACCAAAAACCAGTTTGGTGATAAAGAAGTTGAGAGACTTAGATATTTAACCGATATATACGGCAGATAATTATTAGGAGGACTGAAAAAATGGAAAAGAAACCGTTTGTAACACTTGAACAACTTAAGGAAATTGAAAAGACTTATCCTACGCCATATCATATTTATGATGAAAAGGGTTTTATGGAGAATGCAAGAAAAGTTAATGAAGCATTTTCATGGAATAAGGGATTTAGAGAATATTTTGCTGTTAAAGCTGAACCAAATCCATTTATCATAAAGAAGTTAAAAGAAGTCGGATGTGGTGTTGACTGTTCATCATATACAGAACTTATGATTGCTGACAAATTAGGGTTTAGAGACGATGAGATTATGTTCTCTTCAAATGAAACACCTGAAGGTGAATTTGGATATTGTGCAAAACTTGGCGGAATTATTAATCTTGATGATATTACAATGATTGATTTCATGGAAAAAGAAGCAGGCATTCCTGAAACTGTAAGTTGCAGATATAATCCGGGTGGAGTTTTTGAAGCATGTAACGGAATTATGGACAATCCGGGAGATGCTAAATACGGAATGACTCACGAGCAGATTATTGAAGCTTATAAAATTTTAAAAGAAAAAGGCGTAAAGAATTTTGGAATTCATGCATTCTTAGCTAGTAATACAGTTACAAATGAATATTATCCTAGACTTGCTAAGACAATTTTTGAACTTGCAGTTGAGTTGAAGGAAAAGACTGGAGCACACATTAAATTCATCAATTTATCAGGTGGTGTTGGAATACCTTACAGACCGGATCAGGAACCAAATGATATTATGGTTATTGGCGAGGGAGTAAGAAGAGTATATGAAGAGGTGCTTACACCTGCAGGAATGGATGATGTAGCTATTTATACTGAAATGGGAAGATTCATGATGGGACCATACGGTGCACTTGTAACAAAGGCTGTACATGAAAAGCATATTTACAAAGAATATATTGGCGTAGATGCATGTGCTGCTAACTTGATGAGACCTGCAATGTATGGAGCTTACCATCATATTACTGTTATGGGTAAGGAAAATGAACCTTGCGACCATACATATGATATTGTTGGTTCATTATGCGAAAATAATGACAAATTTGCAGTAGACAGAAAATTGCCAAAGATTGATATGGGAGATTTCCTTGTAATTCATGATTCAGGAGCTCATGGATTCTCAATGGGATATAATTATAACGGAAGACTTCGTTCTGCAGAATTATTGTTACAGGAAGATGGAAGCGTAAAATTAATTCGTAGAGCAGAAACTCCAAAAGATTATTTTGCTACATTTGATTTCTGTGACATAATGAAATAGTCATGGAGGAAAATATGAGACAGATAATTAATGAGATTTCTAAGGGTAAAAATATAGATGATAATCTAAAAAAATATGCAGATGGATTTAGCAAAATAAATAATAAATTTGCATATATCAGACTTGCGCTTAACTACTATACTTTTTTGCAGATGCAGCAGGATGAAAATGATGTAATAAGTTCTGATATTGTCTTAGAATTAAATAAGATGAATGAAGTTATTGCAGACATGAGTGAAGAAGATATAAGTGTAGTTGAGGATATGCGTAATAACATCATTAGAAAAATGCAGGCCTTAACATATTATGTAGATAAGTATAATGTATACGAATTTGCGTACAACAGAGTTGAATATAAATATCACGATTATGATATGCCGGCAAATTATAGTGATGAAGAATTTACAAGAAAAATAATGAAATATATATTCGATGATGAAGACGCGACAATAATTAACAGTAAAATATGTGAAATTATAGGTCAGCTTCCAATCAGAATGACTAAATCAAAGTTTTTTGAATATGTAAATTCGGGATTAGATGTATATAATCAGGGCGAAAAGAGTAGTTTAGATGATTTTGTTTATAGAATAAGAACAAGTGCTATTTTAGAAGAAAAGGAAGATTACAAACTTTTATATCCGGAAATTCATGATACATTTGAAGAATTAGATAAATATGATTTGAAGAATATAACAGAAGATGAAGTTAATGAATTTTCTGAAAAATTATCAGAGTTAACAGCTTATATTGATGATAATGTGTCTGCAAATATGATGATGCAGGAATTGATTAATGATGTTTTGCTTGTGCTATATACATCAGAGAGTCAGGAAAATGATGACATTACAGCAATATGTAGCGAAGTTGTCAGTGAAACTAATTTGATGTTTACAGGAAAATTTGCTCATAAGACAAATGAAGAATTAGAGGCGATGTTTGTTAAATTAGAAGGCAAACAGGAAGAACTTTATCACAATATAATGAATTACGATATTGTTGACCAGATATTAGATAAGAATAAAGATGACATTATCAGAAATAATCTTGAAAAAACATATGAAAAGGTATCAAGACTTCCTCTGTTAAATTCAGACAGTTTATTTGTGGAATTTGACAAAAAACAGGATAAGGATAAGGTAAATGAAGAATATTTAGAAAAGGTAAAGGAAAATCTGTACAAAGAATTTATCGACAAATTCGCTAATAGTCAGAGGCTGATAAAGAAGTCGATAATGTCTGCAACATTGAGTGAATTACCTGTATTTTTCAACAATATAAGTGAATTACAGGATTTCGTATACAATTGTTTAAAGGGATGTACTGATATGGCAGAAAAAAAAGGATGCTTAGAAATTATTTCATCGATGATTGTATAAATGGAGGTGCATATGAAATGGTGCGATGATTTGTATATAGGACATGAAGCAATGGACGATAAGGATAATATTGTCTCTAAAATAAAAGAAGGAAAAATGCAGTTTAATATTTATGTATTGGCTGCACCCTTCAATGATACGGATGTCCTTGACATTTATCCGTCATATGTGCTCTTACAAAAGAGATATCTTAATTCGGAACTTATGATTTATGGTATAGCTAAAGGCAAGGAAGAAGCTTATGATATGACCCAGTTGATTATTATGGATTGTTTCCGCGCAACCGGGCAATTTAAACTAAAGGAATATATGGAAAATAATCATAGTTTCACTTGATTGCAACAGAAGGAGTAAAATGTTACATATTTTATTAATTTTATTAAAAATAATAGGAATTATTCTGCTGGCAAGTCTTGCTTTAGTTGCGCTGTTGTTTATTTTACCGGCATCATATAAGATTGAAGGAATAAAAAATAAAGAACAAAGTTATTTAACAATTCATGGTGGATGGCTTTTTCATCTTCTTCATTTTAATATGGAATACAGTGAAGAACTGAAGTATTCATTGAGAATTTTTGGATTAAAAATTTTTAGTGATGATACTGATGAAAATGAATATGATTCTTATGAAACATTTGAAAATGACAAAAAATATGAAAAACGTGGCAGTACAGAAGATAATGATAAAAATATGAATTCTGTAGAGAGTGACGATTTCATAAAAGCCGGACAAGAATTTAAGGGTGATAACATTGAGGAAAATGCTTCGGCAAACAACCAGAAACATTTAGATAAAGAAAGTGTAGATGAACGTCAGTCTTATATTAACAAAGAAGAATCATCAACCGATGAAGAGAATAGTGATTTAGACTATAAAGTAAAGCAGTTAATAGAGTTTATTAAAAATATATGGTTTAAATGTAGAAAACTATTTGGTAAAATAAAGCATAAGGTTCGAAGCACAAAACACAAATTTAAAAATAATCAAAAAAAATTTAAATATTTAATAGAGTATTTAAAGAGTGAAGAAGTAAAAACTGCATATAACTATATTAAAAGTAAGACAAGTCAGATTGTAAAGTTACTGAAACCTAAAAAAATAAGAGGAAAACTTGAGTTTGGATTTGAAAGTCCGGACAAGACGGGGAAGATGCTTGGAGTTATTGCAGTTGTATGTACTGCGTTAAAGCTTAATATGGATAATTTTCAAATAGAACCTGATTTTGAAAACAAGAAATTTAATGGAATAATCAAGGCATGGGGACATTTTTCTATAGGAGTTGTAGGTGTTTATATTTTACAGATTTATATGAAAGATGAAGTGCATGCCGTTATTGATAAGTTTAGTTGACAGGAGGTATTTATATGTCAGAAGATAGAAAAGCCACAGATGATTTACTAAGAGCAATGGAAAAATTTATTACTACAAAATCTGTTGTAGGTGAAGCAATAACTGTTGGAGATACAATTATTCTTCCTATGGCTGATGTTTCTTTTGGAATGGGTGTTGGTACTTTTTCAAAAGATACAAGTGCAGGTGGAGGAGTTGGTGGAAAGATAACACCAAGTGCCGTATTGGTTATAAAAGATGGTTCTTCAAAACTTATCAGTATAAATGACCAGGATGGGTTCTCGAGAATCATTGATATGGTTCCTGATATTGTTAATAAATTTACAAGTAAAAATGATGATGCAGATACATTTGATGAAGAGTAAATGAAAATTAAGAATTATTACAATTGATTTTAGAAATAAATTAATAAAAATGGCTTGTTTATAGGTTATTTTTATTAATTTTTTTCATATAATATCTATATAAAAACACTAGGAATTAAAATGGGAAAAGTTTGTGGATTTGCTCTATTTTGGGTTGCGCTTGGAATGACTATAGCGTTAATAATAAGTAGCACTTTTTTAGTGGTCTGCTTGATAATTATGTGCCTGATTTTAGGGTATAATCTTTTTTGCTCATGCAAATAAAATACAGAAAGGTAAATGAACAATGAACATAGCAGATTTATTTGAAGAAGGAAAAACAATATTTTCTTTTGAGGTATTCCCACCAAAGAAAGAAAGTGGAATAGAAACGGTATATGACACAATAGAAAAACTTACAGATTTGAAACCTGATTTTATTAGTGTTACTTATGGAGCAGGTGGAAGTGGAGTAACAAATCCTATAACAAAGGATATTTGCTCAAAAATTAAGAATGAATATAAATTAGAAACAATAGCTCATTTGTCATGCATTAATAACACAAAGGATGAAATAGATAAGATTCTTGAAGAATTAAAAAAAGAGGGAATAGACAATATTTTAGCCTTAAGAGGTGACAGAGTTGAAGGGTTAGAGCCTAAAAAAGATTTTACATATGCATCTGATTTGACTAAATATATTATGGACAAGGGCGGATTTCATGTTTCAGGAGCATGCTATCCTGAAGTACATATGGAAGCAAAAGATGCAGTTGATGATATAAAGAACTTAAAGAAAAAAGTGGATGCAGGAGCAGACCATTTGATTTCTCAGTTATTTTTTGATAATAGAGTATTCTACGATTTTTTGGAAAGAGCCAGAATTGCAGATATTAATGTACCGATTGAAGCCGGAATTATGCCTGTAACAAGTAAGAGCCAGATTGAAAGAATGGTTACAATGTGTGGAGCAAGTATTCCTGCATCATTATCAAGAATAATGCAGAGATATGAATCAAATCCGGAAGCTTTAAGAGATGCAGGAATTGCATATGCGATTAATCAGATTATTGATTTGGCAGCTAATGGAATTGATGGTGTACATATTTATACAATGAACAACCCTTATGTAGCAAGAAAAATTACAGAAGGAGTTGAAAGTGTGGTTAAGCACAACAGATAAGGAATAAAATGAGAGATAAAGACATAATACTTGACTATGTAAATGTAAATGAAGCTTTAAGATATTTAGGATATGGGGATAATAAACCTGACGATAATACAAAAAAATTATTGGATATATGTAGTGAAGAATTGCTAAAGGTTATACAGCCTAAATATGTTTATAGAGTATTTGATTTAAATGAAGATTATTCTATAGATGGTGTGGATTTTGAATTAAAAGGAGAGGCAATAAAAAATCATCTTAAAGGATGTGAAAAAATTGCTATGATGTGCGTTACATTATCTGCTGGAGTGGATTCTTTAATTAGAAGAAAACAGATAGGAGATATGGCACAGGCTGCCATAATTGATAGTATGGCTTCGGCTGCTGTAGAACAGGTATGCGACAAGGTTGAAGAAATTATAAAAAAAGAATTTCCTAATTACGAATATACATGGAGATTTGGCATAGGATATGATGATTTTCCGTTAGAATTGCAACAACAGTTTTTAAATGTTGTAAATGCATCAAAACAGATAGGCGTATGTGTTAATGATAGTTTTATGCTTACACCTACAAAATCAGTTACATGTATTATTGGTATGGGATATAATCTTAAGACATCAAACAAGAAAAGTTGTGATAATTGTAGCTTTAGAGAAAAATGCCAATATAGGAAGGCGGGAAAGAACTGTGGACGTTAAAGAATTATTGAAAAAAGGATATATTGTTTTAGACGGAGCTATGGGAACCATGCTTCAGAAAAAAGGAATGAAGATGGGAGTGGTTCCTGAAACTTTGGGAATTACCAAACCTGATTGGATTATTGATATTCATAAACAATATATTGAAGCCGGTTCGGATATTGTTTATGCAAATACATTTGGCGCAAACAGATATAAGTTAAAGGGTACAGGATATTCAACAGAAGAAATAATAAAAAAGGCAATTGAAAACGGTAGAAAAGCATGCGAGGGAAGCGAAAGCTTCGTTGCACTTGATATAGGACCTATAGGACAACTTCTTGAACCAACAGGAAGTTTAAGCTTTGAAGAAGCATATGATATTTTTAAAGAAGAAATTCTTGCCGGAAAAGATGCAGATGTAATTGTAATTGAAACAATGACTGATTTGTTAGAAACAAAAGCTGCTGTTCTTGTGGCTAAGGAAAATTCAAACTTACCAGTGTTTGTTACAATGACATTTGAAGAAAATAAGAGAACATTTACAGGATGTTCAGTCTCAGCAATGGTACTTACAATTGTGGGACTTGGGGTTGATGCAATTGGTGTAAATTGCTCTCTTGGACCTGACCAGTTAGCACCAATAGTAGAAGAAATAGGAAAATGGTCAGATATTCCGGTAATTGTAAAGGCTAATGCAGGTTTGCCTGACCCTGTTACAAATGAATATGATGTAACACCTGAGCAGTTTGTTGAAGATTATAAACAGATGCTAAAATTTGGTGCTAGAATATTTGGCGGATGTTGTGGTACAAATCCTGAGTATATTCGTGCCGTTAAAGCAATGCTTGTAGAAGCACAGAAGAATAATGAATTTGAATCAAACAGACAGGAAAGACAACTTGCAATATGTTCTCCAATTAATACCGTAGTGGTAAACCAACCTAGAATTATCGGTGAAAGAATCAATCCTACAGGTAAAAAGCGTTTTAAACAAGCGTTAGTTGAAAAAGATATGGACTATATTTTAGGACAGGCAACTGAACAGATAGAAGCCGGAGCTGAAATATTAGATGTAAATGTTGGTCATCCTGAAATCGATGAAAAAGAAATGATGATTAAGACTGTAAAAGAACTTCAAAGCATTGTTTCAGTTCCACTTCAGATCGATTCAACAAAACCGGAAGTTATTGAGGCGGCTTTGCGAGTTTATAATGGTAAGGCAATTGTAAACTCGGTAAATGGCGAAGATAAGGTGTTAGATACCATTCTTCCTATTGTTAAAAAGTATGGTGCTGCAGTTATTGGACTTGCATTGGATGAAAATGGTATTCCGGCTGATTACAAAGGCAGAGTTGAAATTGCTAAGAAAATATTAAATAAAGCATTAAGTTATGGGATTCCAAAAGAAGACGTTATTATAGACTGTCTTGTTTTAACGGTTTCAGCAGAACAGAAAGCTGCAGGAGAAACTTTAAAGGCATTAAATATTGTTAAAAATGAATTAGGATTAAGAACTGTTTTGGGTGTATCGAACATTTCATTTGGTTTACCAAACAGAGAATTAGTAAATAAGACATTTTTGACAATGGCACTTACAAATGGACTTGATTTGCCTATTATGAATCCGAATGTTCCGTCAATGGTATGGGCTGTAAGAACTTATAAGGTGCTTGCAGATATAGATAAAAATTCAATGGAATTTATTTCCCATGCGGATGAATATACAGAGGTAGTTGGAAACAGTAAAACAAAAGAAGGCGCAGTTCCAGCTGATAATGGTGATGCAAATGACGGTAAGAACAGTAAATTGCTAAAGGCAATGGAACAGGGACTTAAAAATGAGGGGGCAGAACTGACAAGAGCGTATCTTGAAAATAAAGACGCCATGGAAATAATAAATGATATGCTTATTCCGGCATTAGATGTTGTGGGTGACAAATTTGAAAAAGGAAAAATATTCCTTCCACAGCTAATTATGGCAGCTGATGTTGCAAAAGTATGTTTTGATGAAGTTAAGAATTATATGTCAGCTAAAGGTGGTCAGTCAGAACAAAAAGGTAAGATTGTAATAGCTACTGTAAAAGGTGATATTCATGATATCGGAAAAAATATTGTGAAAGTAATTCTTGAAAACTATGGTTATAATGTAATTGACCTTGGAAGAGACGTGGACCCTATGAAGGTAGTAGAAGCCGTAAAGGAAAATGATGTAAAACTCGTAGGTTTATCAGCACTTATGACTACGACATTAGGTTCAATGGAAGATACTATTAATCTTTTAAAGGAAAATAATCTTGATTGCAAAATAATGGTCGGTGGAGCTGTGCTTACTGAAGATTATGCAATGAAAATCGGAGCTGATTATTATGCAAAGGATGCAAAACGAAGTGCAGATATTGCTAAAGAAGTTTTGGGTTAGAGAATATAAAAATAGCGGTGGTAATAGATGGAAATCTGACCACCGTTTTATTATTGTGCTACTCCAATTCTTGACAAAGAGTTAAGTTTGGATATTTTAAATATAAAAATAAAAAAGAACCAACAGTGTTGGTTCTTTTTTATTAAGCACGTTCAACCTTACCTGATCTTAAGCAAGAAGTACAAACGTACATTTTCTTTGCGCCTCCGTTAACTTTAACTTTAACAGATTTGATATTTGATTTCCACATTTTATTTGAACGTCTATGAGAATGGCTCACAGCGTTACCAAAATGAGCACCCTTATCGCAAATTTCACATTTAGCCATAATAGCACCTCCTTACACAAAACAATTAGGTCAAATTAACGTAATTGACCTGACACAAAGAGCATTCTAACAGAAAATATTGCAATTTGCAACAGTTTTTTGTATAAATATAAAAATAAATCCAACAAATTACCTATTTAAATAAGAAACAGTTCAGCCAAAAGCTCGAATCCGCAGATAAATCTGCTACTTCTCGCTTATTTAGCTTACCAAATGCCACCATACCATTAGGCCCAATAGCCTGCGAGCAGTCTTTGAACCTAATGGTATGGTGGCGCTTGACTGAACTGTTGATAAAATCTGCTTTTATTTTTTTAGAAAAGAATGTATAATATAGTAAGCTATGTATAAAAATGATTTTGAGATATACAGGAGGTATATATATGAAAGGAAAGATGAATACTGATTTAGGTCAGGTTTTAATTAGCCCTGAAGTAATCGCTAAATATGCCGGAACAACAGCATGTGAATGTTTTGGTATTGTTGGTATGGCAATGGTAAGTGTAAAAGACGGTCTTGTTAAATTATTAAAGAGAGACAGCTTATCAAAAGGAATAAATGTTACAATTGATGAAAATAATGAGATTTCAATAGAATTCCATGTTATTATCGCTTATGGTGTTAATATTTCTACAATAGCTGAGAATATTATTTCTAGTGTTAAGTATAAAGTAGAAGCTTATACAGGAATGACAGTTAAGAAAATTAATATATATGTTGAAGGAGTTAGAGTAATAGACTAACTAATTACTCAAGGAGGAAATTATTTTGGTTAATAAGATTGATGCTAGTATGTTTCAAAAAATGTTCTTAGCAGGAGCAAAAAATCTTGAAGCAAAGAAAGAATGGATTAATGAATTAAATGTATTCCCTGTACCGGATGGAGATACAGGTACAAATATGACATTAACAATTATGTCAGCAGCTAAAGAAGTAGGCGGAATTGAAAATCCTGATATGAAAGTAATTGCTAAAGCAATATCATCAGGTTCCTTAAGAGGAGCCAGAGGTAATTCAGGTGTTATCCTTTCCCAGTTATTCAGAGGATTCACAAAGGAAATTAAGACATGTGAAGAAATTGATGCAATGGTTTTAGCAAAAGCCTGCAATAGAGCGGTTGAAACAGCATACAAAGCAGTTATGAAACCTAAAGAAGGTACAATCCTTACAGTTGCAAAAGGAATGGCAGATAAAGCAGCACAAGTAGCTGAAACAGAAGAAGATTTAACAGTAATGATTGATGAAATCATTAAACATGGTGATGATGTACTTAATCAGACACCTGAAATGCTTCCTGTTTTAAAACAGGCCGGAGTTGTTGATTCAGGTGGACAGGGATTAATGCAGGTTGTAAAGGGTGCTTACGATGCATTCCTTGGAAAAGAAATAGACCTTACAATAGAAGATGCAGCTAAACCGGTTGACAAGTCTAAATTAGAAGTTACAGATAATTTTGATATTAAATATGGATACTGCACTGAATTTATTATTAATTTAGATAAAGAAATGCCTATTGAAACAGAAAAAGAATTTAAAGCATATCTTGAATCTATAGGTGATTCTATTGTAGTTGTTGCTGATGATGAAGTAGTAAAGGTTCATGTTCATACTAATGATCCGGGACTTGCTATTCAGAAAGCTCTTACATTTGGATCTCTTTCAAAGATGAAGATTGATAATATGAGAGAAGAGCATCAGGAAAGATTAATTAAAGATGCTGAGAAAGTAGCAGCTCAACAGGAAGAAGAAAAAAAGAATGAGCCTAGAAAAGACTATGGATTTGTAGCAATTTCTGTAGGTGAAGGCTTAGATGAAATATTTAAGGGATTAGGAGTTGACTATATTATTTCAGGTGGTCAGACAATGAATCCAAGCACAGAAGATATTTTAGAGGCAGTTGATAAGATAAATGCCGATACAATATTTGTTCTTCCTAATAACAAGAATATTATTCTTGCAGCACAGCAGGCTGAAAGTTTAGTTGAAGATAAAAAGCTTGTTGTAATTCCATCAAAGACAGTTCCTCAGGGAATTGCAGCTATGATTGGATTTGTACAAGAATCTTCAGTAGAAGAAAACAAGGAATCAATGATTGAAAACATGTCATATATAAAGACAGGACAGTCAACTTACGCAGTAAGAGACACAGTTATTGATGATAAGGAAATTCATGAAGGAAATATTATGGGTATAGGTGATGACGGAATCCTTTCAGTAGGTGAAGATATTGCTGATACAACAGTTGATATGATTCGTGAAATGGTTGATGAAGAATCAGAAATTGTCAGCCTTTACTATGGTAGCGATGTGACAGAAGACGATGCAAATGAATTAGCAAAAAAAGTTGAAAAAGCACTTCCGGACGTAGAAGTAGAAGTTTATCCGGGTGGACAGCCAATTTACTATTATATAGCATCAGTGGAATAGGCTTGGAGGAATACGTATGGAAGAAACATTTGTAGAATATATTGTTAAAACAAAAACATCACTTTCAGCAATTGGAATTAGAATAGGATGCATATTTATTGTTATATGTTGCTTTTTACTTACAGCAGTTCTTGGAATTTTAGGTGTAACATTAGGTGTACTGGCCATTTATCTCACATATATGGCTTTTCAGATGACAAGTGTAGAATATGAATATTCAATACTTAACAGTGAAATTTCTGTTGATAAAATAATGGGACAGAGAAAAAGAAAAAAAGTTGCTGAATTTGATATGAAAAATGCAGAAATAATGGCAGATGCAGACAGTGAAGAAATTCTTCGCCGTGTTAATAATGAAATGAAGGTTCTTGATTATTCATCAAGAGAAGCCGGAAAATTAAAATATGCTGTTATTTTCAACGAAGCAAATGGGATTACGGAAATGATTTTTGAACCAAATGAAAAAATGGTTGAAGCATTACACAAAATAAGACCAAGCATAGTTAGAATTGCAAACAGATAGTTAAATATTTACATTCCTTTATGGAAAGTAATTTATTGACAATAAAAAGAAATTTTGTTAGTGTTAGTTCTAATAACTAAAAACAAAAAAGATAAAGAGAAAGAGAGGAATATTCCAATGGGAAAAATTATTGGTGAAGGAATTACTTTTGATGACGTTTTGTTAGTACCACAGTACTCACAGGTTACACCTAATATGGTTGACTTAACAACACACTTAACAAAGTCTATCAAGTTAAACATTCCAATGATGAGTGCCGGAATGGACACAGTAACAGAACACAGAATGGCTATCGCCATGGCAAGACAGGGTGGTATAGGTATTATCCACAAAAATATGTCAATCCAGGAACAGGCGGACGAAGTAGACAAAGTAAAACGTTCTGAAAACGGTGTTATTACAGATCCTTTCTATTTAACTCCAGAACATACATTAAAAGATGCTAACGATTTAATGGCAAAATTCAGAATTTCAGGTGTTCCTATTGTTGTAGGAAAGAAATTAGTTGGTATTATTACTAACCGTGATTTGAAATTTGAAACAGATGGTTCTAAGTTGATTAAAGATTCAATGACATCTGAAGGATTGATTACAGCTAAAGAGGGAATTACACTTGAAGAAGCTAAAGCAATTTTAGCTAAGGCAAGAAAAGAAAAACTTCCAATCGTAGATGACGATTTCAATTTAAAGGGATTAATTACAATAAAGGATATTGAAAAACAGATTAAATACCCATTATCAGCAAAGGATGAACAGGGAAGACTTCTTTGTGGTGCTGCAGTTGGTATTACAACAAATGTACTTGAAAGAGTAGATGCTTTAGTAAAGGCTAAAGTTGACGTTATTGTAATTGATTCAGCTCATGGTCATTCACAGAACATTTTTAATACTTTAAAATTAATTAAAGATAAATATCCTGATTTACAGGTAATAGCAGGTAATGTTGCAACAGGAGCTGCTACAAAGGATTTAATCGAAGCAGGAGCAGATGCAGTAAAGGTCGGTATTGGACCTGGATCAATTTGTACAACAAGAGTTGTTGCAGGTATTGGTGTACCACAGATTACAGCTATTATGGATTGTTACGAAGTAGCTAAAGAATATGGAGTACCTATTATTGCAGATGGTGGAATCAAGTTTTCAGGTGACATTGTAAAAGCAATCGCTGCAGGTGGAAATGTTTGTATGATGGGTTCAATGTTTGCAGGTTGTGATGAAGCACCTGGTACATTTGAATTATTCCAGGGAAGAAAATACAAAGTATACAGAGGTATGGGTTCAATTGCTGCTATGGAAAATGGTAGTAAAGACAGATACTTCCAGACAGATGCTAAGAAACTTGTTCCAGAAGGTGTTGAAGGACGTGTTGCTTACAGAGGAACATTGGAAGATACAGTATTCCAGTTAATGGGTGGTCTTAGATCAGGTATGGGATATTGTGGAGCTAAGGACATTGAAACATTAAAAGAAACAGGACAGTTTGTTAAAATTTCAGCAGCTTCATTAAAGGAAAGTCATCCACATGACATCCATATCACAAAAGAAGCTCCAAACTATAGTACAGAAGTTTAATATTTACTTAATATAGTTTGAAATAATTGTGAATTATAAAATTTTACTATGTAAAATCATAATAATATGTTAAAATTAAAAGGACTTTTGCGGAATGTAGAAGTCCTTTTATATTATGCAGAGGTGTCATTATACTTAATTTTTGTTTAGAAAATGATAAAGGTGTAAATGAGTTGAAAAATAACGGTTACTAAATGAAGCAGTTTAGTGATTGCTTATAAAATTGACACGTGTATAAAATTTGAATTATATGAGGAGAAAGTAATGAAAGTATTAAAGAAGATTTGGGTTCCGGTCTTAATTGCGATTATATTAATTGCATTTGGTGGGGCAGTATATTATCAAAAGGCAGTAGTTCCTAAAAAGGAAATTGATAAAAAAGCAGGAATTACATCCGGTAAATTAGATGATTATATTACATTAGGAGAATATAAAGGTTTATCATGTGAAGTTACACAAGATGATATCGATGAATCAATAAAAGAAGAAACACAGACATATACAGAAGTTGACAGAGAAGCAAAAGAAGGCGATTGCGTTGAAATTACATATACAGGTTATGTAGACGGAGAAAAGGAAAAGAATATCAGCCAGAGTAATTGTGAATTATATGTTGGACAGGAAGAAAGCCTTTATGCAGAATTTACAAATGCAGTTGTTGGACATAAGGCAGGAGATAAAGTAGAATATCAGGCAAAAGATACAGATGACATAAATTATGTTGCGGAAAAAGATTCTGATTACACGGGCAAAAACGTTAAGTTTACGCTTAAACTTGTATCTGTAAGCGAAGAAGAAACAGAAGATGTAACAGATAAATGGGTAAAGGATAATTATAATGAAGATTATGGAATCTCAACAGTAAAAGAATTCTATAAATGGAATGAGGATTATGTTCTTGAAAACAAAAAGAGTGATTTATGGCAGAGTGCAGTTGATAATGCGACAATGAATGGATATCCTCAGGAAATGTATGATAGTGTAAAAGAAGAATTTGATTCGGATGCAGCATATTATGCAGACTCTTATGGAATTACAGTTGACGAATATTTGTATGATTTCTCAGGATATACAGAAGAAAGCTTACAGGAAGAATATTTAAATGAAGTAAAATCTAATCTTGTAATGTGGAAAATTGTTGAAAAAGAAAATTTGACAGCTTCATCATCTGAAATCGAAGATAAATACGAAGAATTATATGCTGATTGCGGATATGATAATGTTGAAGATATGAAGAAAGATTATACTGATAAAGAAATTGAAGAAGCAGTGTTACTTGATAAAGCTATGGATGTTGTGTACGATAATGCAAATATAACAAAATCTTATAGCTTGCCAAAATAAAACTGTAATAAGTTTACAAGTTTTATTATTGAAATACAGGAAAGTTGTTATATAAAATTGATTTATAAGTCAGTAATGAAAAAATAAATAAGACAATAAAGATAGATAGAACAGATAATATGAACGATGTAATTTTGCAAGTGTTATTTGTTCTATTTTTTGTCTAGAGTAAGAACAACTGAATGCGATGAATTATTTAGTTACACAAGACCTGATGGAACATCCTACTTTACAGCGTTTAATCAGGCAGTAATTGATGATTGGACAAGAAGAGCAGAGAATTTGGCAGAGGATTATGATACTCCTGTAGAAGTAGTGAATGCGTGGATGAAATCTCCTACGCATAAGGCAAATATTATGAATGGAGAATTTGAGTACATAGGAATTGGATGTGTTAAAGTTGGGGAACATATATATTGGACACAGGAATTCTTAACAAGATAATGAATAACAGAAAATATACGGTGTTTTATAAAAAAATAAATACAAAATAAATTATAGCATTTGAAGTTGACAAAGCAACTTTAAATGCTATAATTGTGTTTGAATAAAGAAAACGTTGACGAGACGAGTAGATTAGCAGGAGGGCTACAGAGAGAAGCACCAAGGCTGGAAGTGCTTTGCGGATGGCTAATTGAAAACTACCTCTGAGTGACCCCAATCAGGTCCGGTGATTCCGTTATAATCGCAATGAGAGGCCTATGTAAAATAGACAATCAGGGTGGAACCGCGAGATATTCGTCCCTGCTTACTAATTGTAAGCAGGGCTTTTTTATTGTATTAATGAGTCTGGCTTACAAGAAATAATTATCAGATGTGTAAAGGAGAAAGTGAAAATGAAGATTACTTTAAAAGATGGCTCAGTAAGAGAGTATTCAGAACCAATGACAGTAAACGACATCGCATTTGACATTTCAGGCGGGCTTGGAAGAGCAGCATGTGCAGGAGAAATTGATGGCGAAGTTGTAGATTTAAGAACAACAGTAGACAAAGATTGTAATTTAAATATTTTAACATTTAAAGATGAAGCTGGAAAAGCTGCATACAGACACACTACATCACATGTTCTTGCAGAAGCAATTAAGAATTTGTATCCTGATGTAAAATTAGCTATTGGACCTTCTGTTGATAATGGATTTTATTATGATTTTGACAGCGAACCATTTTCAAGAGAAGATTTAGATAAAATCGAAGCTGAGATGAAGAAAATCATTAAGAAAGGTGCTAAACTTGAAAGATTTACACTTCCTAGAGAAGATGCAATCAAGTATATGGAAGACAGAAATGAACCTTACAAGGTAGAACTTATTAAAGATTTACCGGAAGATTCGATTATATCTTTCTATAGTCAGGGTGAATTTGTTGATTTATGTGCAGGACCACATTTGATGTCAACAAAGTCAATTAAAGCATTTAAATTGACATCTTCATCAATGGCATACTGGAGAGGTGATTCTAATAAAGCAAGACTTCAGAGAATTTACGGAACAGCATTTGACAGCAAAGATGATTTAAAAGCTTATTTAGATGAACTTGAAGAAGCAAAGAACAGAGACCATAATAAACTTGGTAGGGAAATGGAACTCTTTACAACTGTAGATGTAATCGGACAGGGACTTCCATTACTTATGCCAAAGGGACAGAAGATGGTTCAGAAATTACAAAGATGGATTGAGGACCTTGAAGATAATGAATGGGGTTATGTACGTACAAAGACTCCATTAATGGCAAAGAGTGATTTGTATAAAATTTCAGGACACTGGGATCATTACAAAGAAGGAATGTTTGTATTAGGCGATGAAGAAAAAGATAAAGAAGTATTTGCACTTCGCCCAATGACATGTCCATTCCAATACTATGTATACAAAGCAAGCCAGAAGAGTTATAGAGATTTGCCATGCAGATATGGTGAAACATCTACACTTTTTAGAAATGAAGATTCAGGTGAAATGCATGGACTTACAAGAGTTCGTCAGTTTACAATTTCAGAAGGTCATCTTATTGTAAGACCTGACCAGATGGTTAAAGAATTTAAGGATTGTATAGCATTAGCTCAGTACTGTTTACAGACTTTAGGATTAGAAGAAGATGTAACATATCATCTTTCAAAATGGGATCCTGAAAATAAAGAAAAATATATCGGAGAACCTGAAGTATGGAATGAAACAGAACAGGATATTAGAAATGTTTTAAATGAATTAAATATCCCATTTGTAGAAGATGTTGGTGAAGCAGCGTTTTACGGACCAAAGGTAGATATCAATGCAAAGAATGTATATGGAAAAGAAGATACAATGATTACAATTCAGTGGGATGCTTTATTAGCTGAACAGTTTGATATGTATTACATTGATGAAAATGGAGATAAGGTAAGACCATATATCATCCATAGAACATCTATCGGATGCTATGAAAGAACACTTGCATGGTTAATTGAAAAATATGCAGGCAAGTTTCCAACATGGTTATGTCCTGAACAGGTAAGAGTTTTACCAATTTCAGATAAATATGTTGACTATGCAGAAAAAGTAGCTGCAGAACTCAAGAAAAACGGAATTGATGTTACTGTTGATGGAAGATCAGAAAAGATTGGATATAAGATTAGAGAAGCACGTTTAGACAAACTTCCTTATATGCTTGTTGTAGGACAACAGGAAGAGGCTGATGGAACAGTATCTGTAAGAAGCAGATTTGCAGGTGATGAAGGAATTAAGAAATTAGATGAATTTATTGATGCAATTTGCAAAGAAATCAGAACAAAAGAAATCAGAAAAGAAATTCCATTAGAAGAGAGAAAATAATACTGATTTAAAAATTTTGTTTATTAAATAAAATGCATAAAAAAAGAACAATTGAAGAAAATAAGCATATCGGAAAATTTCCGAAATATATAATTGGAGGACGAAGATATGCCTATTTTAAATTGTTCAGTTCAAAATTGCTATTATAACAAAGAAAAGAAGTGCTGTCTTGATGGAATAAGAGTGGAAGGAAGCACAGCAGATACTGTTAACTCAACAGCCTGTGGAAGTTTTAAGGAACAGGGTGAAGGAAGCTATACAAGTAATTGTCATTGTGGAATGTCACCGGAAACAAAATTACAGGTGCAGTGCGAAGCAGTTAAATGTACATTTAATGGTGATAAAAAATGTTGCGCAGATCGTATAGGAATTGAAGGTAATGGTGCAAAGCATTATACTGAAACAGCCTGTGGAACATTTAAACCTGAATAAAATGTAAAATGATAAATTAAAAAAGGTATTTCAAAATAGTGATTTAAGGACGGATAAGTGAATTTATCTGCCTGATTAAAGCTTGAAGAAAACAAAAAAACATAAATCAAAAAAATGTGTTGACATATGTATTGCAAGATGGTAATATATATGTCGATGTATAAAACAAAGCAGAGTATCCACTCTCACCCAGACACATAGAGGTGATTCGAGGTTAACATTTAATTCATTTGATTTGAGTTTTTAGTGGATAGTCTGACTATCCACTTTTTTTATGGAGGTGCAATACCATTAGCGAGTTAATGATTAATGAACAGATTAGGGACAAAGAAATAAGACTCATTGGTTCAGATGGAGAACAGCTTGGAATTATGTCTTCAAGAGAAGCATTGAAGAAGGCTGAAGAAGCTGAATTAGATTTAATTAAGATTGCCCCAAAGGCTCAGCCACCTGTTTGCAAGATTATGGATTACGGAAAGTATAGATATGAATTGCAGAAGAAGGAAAAGGAAGCCAAGAAAAAACAAAAGTCAGTAGAAATTAAGGAAATCAGATTATCTCCTAACGTTGAGATTAATGATTTGAAGACAAAGGCTAATAATGCAAGAAAGTTCTTAGAAAAGGGTGACAAAGTTAAAGTAACTCTTAGATTCAGAGGACGTGAGATGGCTCATATTAGTAGTAGTGCGCATGTTTTAGATGACTTTGCTAAGTTATTAGAAGATATATCAGTAATAAGCAAAAAAGCTAAACTTGAAGGTAGAAACATGACAATGTTTCTCGAACAAAAGCGATAGGCTAGAGTTTAAATTAAGGAGGAATATAAAATGCCAAAAATCAAGACAAGCAGAGCAGCTGCAAAACGTTTTAAAGTTACAGGAACAGGTAAACTTAAAAGAAACAAAGCTTATAAGTCACATATTTTAACAAAGAAATCAACTAAGAGAAAGAGAAATCTTAGAAAAGCAACAGTTACTGATGCTACAAACGTAAAAAATATGAAGAAGATTTTACCTTATTTATAATTCTGAGTAGGAGGAAATTATCATGGCAAGAATTAAAGGCGGAATGAACGCTAGAAAAAAACATAATAGAGTATTAAAGCTCGCTAAGGGTTACAGAGGAGCAAGATCAAAACAGTATAGAGTAGCAAAGCAGTCAGTAATGAGAGCTTTGACTTCAGCTTATGCTGGTAGAAAGCAGAAAAAGAGACAGTTCAGACAGTTATGGATTGCAAGAATTAACGCTGCAGCTAGAATGAATGGTCTTTCATACAGCAAATTTATGTATGGTCTTAAATTAGCAGGTGTTGAAATGAACAGAAAGATGTTAGCTGAAATGGCAGTTAACGATGCTGAAGGATTTACTAAATTAGTAGAAGTTGCTAAAGCAAAATTAGCATAATTTTAATATATTTAATACTTATAAAAAAGCAGTGAGTTATTCTCACTGCTTTTTTATTTTCACAAAAGAATCACAATTTGAACGAAATAACGTCACAATTGAAACATAGAATATACAAGAAAGTTATTGTAACGATACAATGCAATAAAATAGTAGGAGGAAAGACATGAGTATTGTAGAGATAAACAATCTTGTTAAAAAATATGGAGATAACGTTGCAGTTAATGATTTGAGTCTTAATATTGATTCAAAAGGTGTCTATGGATTTTTAGGACCAAATGGTGCAGGAAAATCTACGACAATGAACGTATTAACAGGGTATATAGGTGCAACATCAGGAACTGTTATAATTAATGGATATGACATTTTTAAAGAGCCTGAGGAGGCAAAAAAGAATGTTGGCTATTTGCCGGAGATTCCACCCCTTTATCAGGATATGACTGTATATGAATACTTGGAATTTGTATCTAAGATAAAGAAAATAAAGAAGGAAGAAAGAAAGGCTTGCATAGAACAGTCTTTGGAAATGACAAGAACGACAGAAGTTAGAGAACGACTTATTAGGAATTTGTCAAAAGGATATAAGCAAAGAGTAGGAATTGCGCAGGCAATTATGGGAATGCCTGACCTTATTATTTTAGACGAGCCAACAGTAGGTCTTGATCCAAAACAGATAATAGAAATTAGAGATTTGATTAGAAATTTAGGAAAAGAGCATACTGTAATTTTGAGCTCGCATATTTTGACTGAAATAAGTGAAGTATGTGAGAATATATTTATTATTTCTCAGGGCAAACTTGTGGCTTCAGGTAGGGAAGAAGAATTAATTGAAGAACTTGCAGGAGAAAACAGAATTGAGGCTATTATTAAAGGTGATGCGAATGAAATAGAAAATATACTTGATAAATTTGGATGCAAACATTCAATTGAAACTTTAGATGATGAAAAATGTAAAGCACAGATAGTGACATCACGTGATATTGATATAAGAGAAGGATTGTTCTTCGCATTGGCAGAAAAGAAAATGCCGTTATTAGAACTTAAGTTTAAGACTAAATCTCTTGAAGATTTATTTATTGAACTTACGACTGAATATAAGGCACAGCCAAAGAAAAAAGGTCTTAAGTTTAAAAAGAAAAATTCAGAAAAATTGGATGATAAAAACTTAGCAGATAATTTAAAAAATGAAGAAAAAGAAGTGCAGGAGGTAGAAAAATAATGCTAGCAATATATGAAAAGGAACTTAAATCATATTTTACTTCAGTAATTGCCTGCCTGTTTATAGCAGTTACAACATTTATAGCAGGTATATTCTTTATCTATTATAATCTTACATATGGCTATACACAAATGTATGCTGCATATAATGCATTACTAATTTTAGTATTTACAATACCAATTCTTACAATGAAAATTGTTGCAGATGAACGAAGACTTAAAACGGACCAGCTGATTTTGACATCTCCTATTTCAGTTGGAAAAACAGTTGTAGGTAAGTTTTTGGCGTTGGTTACAATATATTTGATACCTGTTTTAATAATGTGTGTATATCCACTTATTTTATCCAGATTTGGCGAAGTGTCATTTAGATTGGCATACACAAATATATTAGGATTATTTTTATATGGCTGTGCATTTATTGCAATAGGTGTATTTATTTCATCCATAACGGAAAGCCAGGTTATATCGGCCATTTTAAGCATAGTAATTTTATTTATGGGTTACATGATGAACTCCTTAGAAAATATGATTTCATCTTCAGGAAATGTACTTACAAAAATACTTGGCGCATTTGATTTGTTGTCACCTGTAGATGAATTTATGAGTGGTGTAATTTCTCTTTTTGGAGTAGTTTATTATCTGACAATTATTGTTTTGTTCCTATTCCTCACTTGTCAATCAATACAAAAAAGAAGATGGAACGTATCTAAGGCAACTATTTCAACAGGTGTATTTAGCACGGGATTTATCGCTGTAGCAATCGTAGTAGCAGTATTTGTAAATCTTGTTGCAGGTAAGGTTACAGATAAATCTTCATGGGCAAGCATAGACATGACAGCATCTAAGTTGTATTCAATAACAGATGATACAAAGAAAATGTTGAAGAAAATAAATGATGACGTTGTTATCTATGTTATGGCAGCTAAAGATGGCAGTGATGATACAATAAAGAAAACATTAAAAAATTACGAAAATAGCTCAAAGCATATAAGTGTTGAATATAAAGATACAAAATTAAATCCTTATTTTTACGCAGATTATACAGATTCAGCACCTACATCAAATAGTTTAATTGTTGTAAATAAAAAGACAAATAAGTCAAAGGTTGTAGATTACAATAACATTTATGAAGCAGATACAAGTTCATATTACACTACAGGCTCCACATCTTACACAGGATATGACTGTGAAGGTCAGTTAGACAGTGCTATATCATATGTGTTATCAGATAAGAATCCGGTTGTTTATCAGATAACAGGACATGATGAAATTGGAATGGGCTCGAAGTTTTCAGATGCAATTTCTAAAATGAATTGTGATGTTGAAGAAATAAAATTAGCAAGTATGGACAGTTTATCAGTTGATGATTGCGAAATGATAATGATTTTAGGACCTACAAAGGATTATTCTAAAGATGAGACACAGAAAGTTATTGATTATTTAAATGCCGGAGGAAAAGCAATTATTGCATGTGAGGCTTACAAGAGTGCACAGACAGATAAACCAAATTTTGAATCGATATTAGAAGCATTTGGAGTGAAAGTTGTTGAAGGTGTTATAGCTGAAAATGATACAGATTTCTACTCAAATCAGTACGGACCATTCTTTACATTTGCAAACGGCTCAGGAAGTTTTGCGTCAGGAATAGATAACTATATAATTGCTCCATATGCAAAAGGATTACAACAGGTAAATAAAGATGACTCTTCAATAACATATACATCTTTAGCAACAACATCAAAAGCAGTATCAAAAACACATTTGAAAAGTGCAAAAAAATATACTAAAGAAGATGGAGATGTTGAAGGAACATTTGATTTAGGAGCACAAATAAAGAAGAGTGTAACAAGCGAAAATGAAAATGGAGAAAGCACAACTACAGAAACCAACATTTTGGCGTTAAGTTCAGTTTATATGTTAGATGACAATATGAATGAACTTGTTGCAGACGCAAACCTTGAAATGTTCAATAATGCTTTAAGTGAGTATATTAATACAGATGATTCTGTAGAGACTTTGTCAATTCCTTCAAAGAGCCTCCAGGCTTCTCAGTTGACAATTACAGCATCAGTTTCAAGACTTGTAGGAATAATTGTTGCAGTTGTACTTCCTATAGCTATTTTAGTTGCGGGAATCGTAATTTGGACTAGAAGGAGAAAGAGATAATGAATAAACAGAAAAAACAATTTGTTGTAGTAGTTATTTTGATGGCAGTATGTATCATTGGTTATTTTGGCGTTGGTAAATTTTATAAAAATCAGGAAGAAAAAGAATCTGAAAATAAAGAGGCAACTGCAATAACGGCATTTGAGTTAAAAGATTATGAAAAAATAACAGCTTTTAACTATATAGCAAATGGCACATCGATTACATTAACAAAAGATAGCGATGGAAAATGGCATGATTCAAGCGATGCATCAGTAAATATAAGCAAAGATTCAGTTGAAACGGATATGCTTGCAAAACTTGTGTCAGTAACTGCAGATGAAAAAATTGCTAAAAAGGACGACATATCTCAATATGGATTTACCATAGATGATAATGGAAATGTAATTGCAGAGACAAATACAATAGCGCTTACAGACGAGGATAACACAACGTATACATTGTATATTGGAAAAGAAAATCCTTATGATACAAGTAAATATTATATGATGGTTGAAGGTGATGATAATATTTATTTGGTTGACTCAGATATTCAAACGGCATTTTCGAAGAATGTATCAGATATAACTGAGACAACAACAGAAGCTGCGACACAAGAGAGCACAGAAGCACAGACAGAAGAAATAACTGATGAGGCTGAAGCGAGAACAAATTAGTAAGAAATAGTAAAATATTGAAAAATGTAAACATAGAACTGTGAAGACAGAACAAATAAATGGTTTTATGATTATCCCAAAAGTTGATTTATAATAATTAAATATAAATCAACTTTTGGGTATTATAATGATAAAGCAAGGGTGAAATTATAAAGATAGTTAAATTTAATTGATGTTAATTAATAAAAAATGATGAATAGAAAAGGTAAATTCAATCTTGTAAGAGTGAATTACACTACAAATTAAACTACTAGTTAAAAAAATTAAAAAAAATGAAAAAAGTTGTTGACAAAAGTTGCACAAATGGTTATATTAATAAAGCAGTTTGATTGCAACGGGATCTTAGCTCAGCTGGGAGAGCACCT
>NZ_FR878188.1:70146-84353 GCF_000434315.1 Eubacterium sp. CAG:156
GGTGTCGAGGGTTCGAATCCCCCCTTCGCTACTTAAGAAGGTTCTGATTAAGGAAACCTTCTTTTTTTTCGTTTATTTAGAAGGTTTATGAAATTTATAAGAAAAAATTGAGCATTGATTATTTGTTACAAAACTTGTAATCTTTGTAGATAAAAATACATGAATAGTGTTATACTAAAAAATATGTGTCAGAGAGTGTATAAATATAGTATTTTAATTAACAAGTCGTATATCGACTGAGATATAGAAAAATGCTATAATATATATTTGAATTAATTTGTTGTATTTATTAAAGGAAATAGATTATGAGAATTGGAATGGGATATGATGTTCATAGATTAGGAAAAGAGAGAAAATTAATTTTGGGTGGAGTTACAATTCCGTATGAATATGGATTGATTGGTCACTCAGATGCTGATGTTGTTGTTCATGCTATTATGGACGCACTTCTTGGTGCAGCTGCACTTGGAGATATCGGAAAACATTTTCCTGACAATGATGAACAATATAAAGATATATCGAGTATTATATTATTAGAACACGTAGGAAAATTGTTAAAAGATAACAATTATACAATTGGAAATATTGATGCAACAATTATTGCACAAAAACCAAAACTTGCTCCATATAGAGAACAGATGGTAAAAAACGTAGCGAAAGCTTTAAATATAAACGAAAATCAGGTTTGTATTAAAGCAACGACAGAGGAAGGATTAGGATTTACAGGAGAAGGCTTGGGAATTTCATCTCAGGCGATTGCACTGCTTAATTAAGTTATGAAGGATGTAGAATTAAAAGATATTAGAATTGAAGATTACAATAAGTTACAGAAATATTATTTAATGAGAAGGCCAGAGACGGCAGACAGTAATTTGTTGGATTTATATATGTGGACTGATTGTTATCCAACACAATATTTTTGTAATGAAAAAGGTGTGATGTGGGTAGCAAAAAGCGAAGATAATAAATATTATTCTTCAGTTCCATGTTGCAGGAACGAAGATTTAAAAGAGTGCTTTTATGATACTCAAAAATACTTTAATGAAGTTTTAAATAAGAAGCTTGTTATGTATGTAGTTGATAAAGAAGCAGTTGATATTCTTAATTTGCCGGAAGATAAGTATACTGTAATTCCTGATAGAACTTATTATGATTATGTATATGATGCTCAAAAATTACAGACATTAAGTGGTAGAAAATATCATAAAAAAAAGAATCATTACAATGCATTTTGTAGGGAATATGAAGGAAGATATGAATTTAAACTGTTAGATAGTACGCATCATGATGAGATAATGGATTATTTGGAAAATTGGAAACAGCATAAAGAGCATACAGAAGAAAAAGAATTTATAGATTTTGAAGCAATTGGAATCAAATATCTTTTAGAACATGAAAATGTATTTGATTATAAAATTGGCTCAGTTTATATAGATGATAAATTAGAAGCGTTTACTATTGGAAATTACTACAAACAGGAAGATATGGTTTATATTCCTGTGGAAAAAGCTAATCCAAACATTCGTGGTTTATATACTTTTATATGTAGCGAGTTCTTAAAAGTAGCATTTCCAAATGCAGCAAAAGAAAACAGAGAAGACGATATGGGATTAGAAGGACTAAGAAAGTCAAAATTGTCATATAATCCAATATATATGGTTGAAAAATATACAATAATTCAAAAATAGTTTCTAATTGTTCGATTAGAAATTGTTTGAATATCAGGAGATGGAACATGATTAGATATTTAGAAAAAAACGAAAAACTGAATATCCGAAGTATTTATGAACAATGCTTTCAAGATAGTAAGGAATATACGGATTACTATATGAATAATTGTCTTAAGAATAATTTTGTTGCAGTTGATGAAGAGGACGGAGAAATTATTGGTGCAGTACATTTGATACCAAAGACTGTAACAACAGGTAAGCTTAAAACTAATGTATTTTATATATACGGTGTATCAACATTAGAAAAATACAGAAGAAAAGGTGTAATGAAATCAATATTCAAGTATATTCTTAGTGATATGTATGAAGATATGGAGGCATTCACATATTTGATTCCATCAGATGAGACAAACGCCATGATTTATAGAAAACTTGGCTTTGAGTATGTAATGGATAAAGAACTACAGAAAAAGGAAGAAGCAAGGAAAAAACCTAGCCATTCACTTATTCTTAGAAAGGCAGAGCCTTCTGATTTCCCAAGATTAGCAATTTTTGCTGAGTCGGCAATGGAAGAAAGGTATGATGTGTCTTTGACTAAAAATAGAGATTATTTTAAAAAAATGAATGATTTATTAGAAGTTGAGGATGGCAGAATCGAAATTTATGTTGAGAATAAGGTTGTTGTAGGATATCGAATAGTTGTAGATGATGAAGCAATTGAGGAAGTTCTTGACAATGAAACACAAAGTATGACATGGTTGCTAAATGAAAAAAAGCCATATGCCATGGCAAGAATTATAAATTTAAGAAAAACACTAAGACTTATAGGAATGAGAGGAGTAGGACAGTTTGTGATAGAAATTGAGGATTCAGTCCTTCCGGGAAATAATGGAAGATTTAAAATTTCCTATGAGCATACAAATATAAAAATGGAGCCAACAACTGAAGAAGCAGAGTTTCATGTTACAATTGGACAGTTGACACAACATGTATTTGGTTATAAATTAATTGATGGATTGCCTGAAGTCTGTATGAAGCACGGATTTTTTATTAATGATTATGTATAGAAATTATCATTACAAGTGTGTATAATCTATGTTGATATCTATGGATATAGGTTATTGATATTTATAGAAGGAAGTAAAAAGAGGGATTTAAAATGGGATTCATTCAATATTATAAAGAGCAGGTGGAAGTAATTAAGGATAGAGACCCTGCAATTAAAACAAATTTAGAAGCATTGTTATACCCAAGTTTTTGGGCAATATATAAATATAGAAAAGCTCATAAGTTATATGAAAAAGGACACGTATTTCGTGCAAGAATGATATCACAAAGAGCTGCAAGAAAGACTGGAATAGAAATTCATCCTGCAGCACAGATTGGTAAAGGATTATTTATTGACCATGGTCATGGAGTTGTTATTGGTGAGACAACAATAATAGGAGATAACGTAACTTTGTATCAGGGTGTTACATTAGGTGGTTCAGGAAAGGAAAAAGGTAAAAGACATCCAACTTTGCAGGATAATGTAATGGTTGGAGCGGGAGCTAAAGTATTAGGCTCATTTACAATTGGAGAAAATTCTAAAATTGGAGCAGGTTCTGTTGTTTTAGAAGAAGTGCCTCCGAATTCAGTAGTTGTAGGTGTACCGGGTGAAATTGTAAAACAGGATAATGTAAGAATGCCAAGGCTCGATTTGGATCAGGTTAATATGCCAAATCCTGTTCAGTTGGAAATAAAACAACTTAAAAAAGAAAATCTCGAATTAAAAGAAATAATGATGAAACTAGCAAATCATATTAAGGAGTAATAAGATGCAAATATACAATACGCTGACGAAGAAAAAAGAAATATTTAAACCGATAGACGAAAAACAGGTAGGAATGTATACATGTGGGCCTACAGTTTATCATTATGCACATATTGGAAACTTAAGAAGTTACATAATGGAAGATGTTCTTGAAAAAGAATTAAGATACGAAGGATATAATGTAAAAAGAGTCATGAACATTACTGATGTAGGTCATTTGTCAAGTGATGCCGACACAGGTGAGGATAAGATGCTTAAAGGAGCAAAAAGAGAACATAAGACAGTTCTTGAAATTGCAAAGTTTTATACAGATGCTTTCTTTAGCGATTGTAATAAATTAAACATCAAAAGACCTGATGTAGTTGAACCGGCAACAAATTGTATAGATGAATTTATTAAAATGATTTCCGGATTGTTAGAAAAAGGATATGCATATATCGCAGGTGGAAATGTATACTTTGATACATCAAAATTGGACAAATACTATACTTTGTCAAGCCATAATGAAGATGACTTGATGGTTGGTGTAAGAGATGATGTTGATGTTGATGAAAATAAAAGAAACAAGACTGATTTTGTATTGTGGTTTACCAAGTCAAAGTTTGACGATCAGGAATTAAAATGGGATAGCCCATGGGGAGTAGGATATCCGGGATGGCATATTGAATGCTCATGCATAAGTATGAAGCATTTAGGTGAAAATTTAGATTTGCATTGCGGAGGAATTGATAACATTTTCCCTCATCATACGAACGAAATTGCACAGAGTGAAGCATATATTGGACATAAATGGTGTAATTACTGGTTCCATGTTCATCATTTAAATGATAAGCAAGGTAAAATGAGTAAATCAAAAGGTGATTTTCTTACAGTATCTCTTTTAGAGAAAAAAGGATATAATCCACTTGTGTACAGAATGTTTTGCTTACAGTCTCATTACAGAAAACCATTGCAATTTTCGTATGAAGTATTAGATTCAGTTGCTGCAGGATATAAGAAATTAAAGAATAGAATTGCTAAATTAGACAAAGAAGGAACTGTTAATGAGGCAAAGGCAGCTGAATATAAAAAGAAATTTATAGAAATAGTTGGAAACGATTTAAATACAGCATCAGGTATTACTTTAATTTATGACTTATTAAAAGATGATGTAAATGATGCAACAAAGAGATACATTATTGAAGATTTTGATAAAGTATTATCTTTGGATTTATTGGAAAATGAAAATACACAGGAAAGTTCAGACGTAGATTCTGAAATGGAACAGTATATTAAAGAAAGGATTTTAAAACGAGCTGAAGCTAAGAAGGCAAAAGATTTTGCAACAGCAGATGCTATAAGAGAAGAACTCGCAGCTAAAGGAATTGTTTTGAAAGATACAAGAGAAGGAACAACATGGACAAAAGCGTAAATAATAACGACATTTTTAAAAGTATAAAAGAATCCATGGGATTAAAAGAAATTAATATTGTTGATTATTCACCTTTGACATTGGCTTACATTGGGGATGGAATTTATGAAATTGTAATCAGAACAATGATAGTTGATGAAGCAAACAGGCAGGTTAACAAAATTCATAAAGCAGCTGCAGATTTAGTAAAAGCTAAAACCCAATCAGATATGATACTTAGTCTTTATGAAGATTTGACTGAAGATGAGGCTCGTGTTTATAAGCGTGGAAGAAATGCTAAAGCTATAACAAGGGCAAAGAATGCATCAATGGGTGATTACAGAAGAGCAACAGGTTTTGAGGCTGTAATGGGATATTTATATTTGACTGAGCAGTCTGAAAGAATGATGGAACTTATAAAAAAAGGATTAAACAATATTAAAGAGGATAAGGAATAAGCTTTAAGATTAAGAGGAAATAGAATGAGATATAGCGAGTTGACTTTAGAAGGACGTAATGCTGTAATTGAGGCGTTCCGTGCGGGAAAAACAATCGATAAATTGTTTGTATTAGAGCATTGTCAGGAAGGCTCGATGAACACAATTATTAGAGAAGCTAAGAAAAAAGATACAATTATAAATTATGTTAAAAAAGAACGTCTGGATCAAATGTCTGAAACAGGAAAACATCAGGGAGTAATAGCGTATGTAGCTGCATATGATTATGCTACAGTTGATGATATTCTTGAAAGGGCAAGAGAGAAAGATGAACAGCCTTTCATTATAGTTTTAGACAATATTGAAGACCCACATAATTTAGGGGCGATAATAAGAACTGCTAATTTAGCAGGTGCACATGGAGTTATTATATCAAAACACAGAGCAGCAGGGTTAACAGCAACAGTTGCAAAGGCTTCAGCAGGTGCAATAAACTATACTCCTGTAGCAAAGGTTACTAATATAGCAAAAACAATTGAAAAACTTAAAGACCAAGGATTATGGTTTGTATGCGCTGACATGGGTGGAACAAGAATGTATGACCTTGATTTGAAAGGACCTATAGGTCTTGTTATAGGAAATGAGGGAGAAGGAGTAAGTAGACTTGTAAAAGAAAAATGCGACTTTATTGCTTCAGTGCCTATGTTTGGAGATATAGATTCCCTTAATGCTAGCGTTGCTACAGGTGTTTTAGCATATGAAATTGTAAGACAGAGAATGCTATAATATATTAAATGCTTTGTTTGATAGACAGAGAAGACTATAATGAATGAAATTCTGATAGAAAGATGATTATATAGTTTTAATTTTTTTAAAGTGTAATTAAAATTTAGCATTAAGTATTAAATAGAAAAAATAAGAATCAGCAAATCAGATGCTGATTCTTATTTTTTAGAAGCTCCCGACGGGACTTGAACCCGAGACCTCTACCTTACCAAGGTAGCGCTCTACCGACTGAGCTACGGGGGCTTAATTAATTTAACTTAAATGATAATAACATAAAGATAGTAAATAGACAATAGAAAAAAGTAAATGTAATTTATTTGATTGTACAAATTGTATTGCTTAATTGAAATGTTAACGATTAAAAAAATAAAATAATTGTGCAAAATTCATAAAAAAACATTGCAATATTGAAAAAGATTGTGCAAAATGATAAACTATATACAATTGGAAATTGGGGAATGATTATAATGAGCTATATGATGTGTTTGAAGGAGGACTTTTTTAATGAGAAAATTATCTAAGAAAATACTTTCTTTGTATGCAAAGAAAGCAATTATTGGCTTAGCATCAGTTGCGATGGTTGCGACTATGTCGTTGAGTACAATAAATGTGTCACCGGTTAAGGGAGCGACAACTTCATCAACGTTAGTATGGAGTGATGAATTTAATGGGAATTCTATTGACGCTTCAAAATGGGGATTTGAAATAGGAACAGGTTCAAATGGATGGGGAAATAATGAACAACAGTACTATACCAATAGAACAGATAATGCATATGTTGCTGATGGAGCGTTACATATTAGAGCTAAAAAAGAAGCGTATGGTGGAAAAAATTATACATCAGCAAGACTTAATACAAATGGAAAATTTACATTTACATATGGATATGTAGAAGCAAGACTTGCGCTTCCGTCTAGTCAGGGAATTTGGCCTGCATTTTGGATGTTGGGAGCAAATATTGGAAGTGTAGGTTGGCCATCGTGTGGTGAAATAGACATTATGGAAGCAATAAATGCAGAAAATAAAACATATGGTACATGTCATTGGAATGCAAATGGACATGCAGAATATGGAAAACCAACTGGAAATTTTGATATAACACAGTATCATACATACGGTCTCCAGTGGGATAATCAGTATATTAGATTTTTTGTAGATGGAAATAAATTCTATGAAATGTCAATAGCAAATAATGCAGGAGATACAGATGAATTCCACAAGCCATTTTATTTATTGCTTAATGTGGCTGTAGGTGGCAATTGGCCGGGATTTTCAATTGATGATAGTGCATTCCCACAGGAAATGAAAGTTGATTATGTTCGAGTATATCAGGACAATCCTTCATTTGATAGTTCATCATCAAATAATGTAGATAAAAACAATGGTGGAAATAGTGGTAATACGGGAAGTACAGGAAATACAGGAAATACAGGAAATACAGATACATCAAATACACCAGCTAGTGGAATGGGAATGAATTCGTCAGGAAACAATTCAGCTACAGCTTATGTAAATGATTCAAAATGGACAGATATTCATTATTCAGTAAATAATGGTGCACAGCAGAATGTAAGAATGACACAATCAGGAAATAAGGCAACATATACTATTAATGGATTGAAATCAGGAGATAATGTTAGTTATTGGTTTACATATTGTAATACATCAGGATATGTAAAAGATACATCAAAATACACATATACACATAACAGCAGTGGCTCATCATCAGGAAGCAGTTCATCAGGAAATGTAAATTCAACATCAGGAGATGTATATATTTATCAGGATATTAATTATGGTGGAAATACAGCATCTTTAGGAGTTGGAAATTATACATTAAGCAGTCTTTTGGCAAAAGGATTTAAAAATGATGATTTGTCATCTATTAAAGTACCTTTTGGATACAAAGTTACATTATATGATAATGATAATTTTGGTGGCGAATCAATGGTTGTCACATCAGACACTAAATGGATAGGCACAGCATTTAATGATAGAGTATCATCTATTAAAGTTGAAAAAGCAAGATATAAGATTGTTAATAAACATAGTGGACTTTGTCTTGATGTTGCAGGAGCAAATAAGGCAAGTGGTACAAATGTACAGCAGTGTGAGGCAAATGGAAATATAGCTCAGGAATGGGAGTTAGATTATAACAATGATGACTACACATATATTATTAAAAGTGCATTAACAGGAAAAGCTCTTGATATGGGCGGATGGCCACAGGATAATGGTGGTAATGCCATAATTTGGGATAATAATAAAACAGCTAATCAAAGATGGTATATTACTCAGGTTGATGGAGGATATGTATTCTTCATTAACAAGCATAGCAATAAGTCATTAGAAGTTGGCGGATGGTCTACATCTAATGGTGGAAATGTTCAGCAGTGGGATTATAAAGCTCAGGCTAACCAGTTGTGGAAATTTGAAATGGTTAATTAAAGTAATATATTATAAAAGGGAATTGTTACGGTAACGTGACAATTCCTTTTTTAGGTGTTTAGAGCGAAAAAGTAAAAGTTATTTTAATAAAAAACAATGCATATATTGTTTGAATAAGAAAAATATGCTAAAATACTTATGTTATATATTTATTTTATATTGAAAAGGGGAGTTTTATGCTGAAAATTTCAAAAAGAATTTTAGCTACAATTTTAGCAACAGTAATAGTATTTACGATGGCAGATTATTCGGGAATAAATTTGTTGAAAGAAAACGTATCTGCATCAACAGACCAGAATAAGTATTCAGATTCAAAGGTGGTTAATGAAGAAATTATACCGGATACTGAATTGAGAAATGCTTTAAAAGACATAATTTCAAATGGAAACGATTTGACTTTTAAAGAATTAAAGGAATATGAGGGAGATTTGGATTTAAGCAATTATCCTCAAATTCAGGAAGTTACAGGTTTAGGATATATGAGACTTGTAAAAAATATGGATTTGTCCACTCTTTCAAAAGTTAAAAAGATTGATAAGTATGAGTTCCAGATGTGTAATCTTACATCAATAAAATTACCAGAAAATTTAGAAGAAATAGATGAAGCAGCTTTTTATAGGTGCGAAAGTCTTGAAACGGTTGTATTACCTGATGGTTTAAAGAAAATTCATAATGATGCATTTAGCAGATGTACAAAGTTAAATAATGTAACATTACCTGAATCGTTAATTAAAATTGGTAATGGAGCTTTTAGTGTTTGTGAATCATTGGAGAGTATAAAGATACCGGATTATATTAATGCAGCTTTGGAAAACTCAAGTGATGATTCTGTTAATGGATTGGGAACAGGAGTTTTTGACGGATGTACAGCATTATCAAATGTTACATTTGGTGCAGCCATGACAGCAATTCCGGCTGGCTTTTTTAGAGGAACAAAAGCTCTAAGAAAAATAGCAATTCCGGAACAAATTATAGATATAAGAAATAATGCGTTTGGTGAAAGTGGATTATATTCAATTGATTTGTCAAAAAATACAAAAATGACTACTATTTCAGGAAATGTATTTAATGGGTGCTCATCATTATATAAAGTTATTTTGCCTAAATCAATTGAGAGAATTGAAGAAAGAGCATTTTGGGGAACAAGTGTATATGATTCTGATATATTTAAAGGATTAGATAAATTAACTTATATTGGCGATTATGCATTTTTAGGTTGTAAATTTATTGAAATAAATATGCCGGATAATATTGAAACTATAGGATTCGAAGCTTTTAAAAAATGTAGTTTGTTACAAAAAGTTAATTTTGGGGAATATACACATGAAATAAAAGAAAATACAATACTTTCTATAGGAAGTGAGGCATTTATAGAATGCTATAATTTAACAGATGTTCATTTCCCTTCAGAAAATCAGGATAATATTAATTTTGGTATAGAAATATTAAGTAAGGCTTTTAAAAACGCTACGAATTTGCATAATGTTAATTTTACATCAAGCATTACATTGATTGGTGAAAGTGCATTTGAAAATTGCGGGGCAATAAAAAAAGAAGAAGTTTGTGAAGGAAGAAGAAGCGTATATATTTCAAAGAAAGATATACATAAAACTTACCAGGAGGGAGATACTGAATATAGATATTATACATATGGAAATGGGCAGGAGTATTATGAACTGAATATTGGATATTTTAATCAGGAAAATTTTAGAGATAGTTACAATAAATATGATTCTGATATAGAAGTTGTATTATGTGTACCGGGAGCAAATAAGCAAAAGGTATATACACATTCATATACAGGATTAGAAGATATTGATTTGTCGAATAATAATAGAACTGTATTTGGAAAAAATGTATTTAAAGGATGCATAAATTTGAAAACTGTTAAACTTCCTACAGAAATGACAGAGGTTCCTGAAGGAATGTTTGATAATTGTTTTTCTAATTTATATGGTAGTGATGATAGAACTGTATCTTCCTTAAAGCGTGAAAATGATACATGGTATGTGGGTTTAAATAAAGTGGAATTTCCTAGCACATTGAAAAAAATTGGCGTTAAAGCATTTTATCAGTGTAAAAATTTAGAGTTGAATAATAAATTACCTGAAAGTCTGGAAATAATTGAGAAAGATGCTTTCAGCGGATGTGAAAATATTGGTAAGTTGAATCTTCCGTATAATTTAGTAAAAATAGGAAATAATGCTTTTAATAATTGCTCAAGAATCATTGACGGTGTTGTTTCAAAAAAGAGAGGATTAACAGAGTGTGATGCATCCGCACTTTCAAAAATTGAATATATTGGAGGAGGAGCTTTTGCAAATTGCCCTTTTACAAACTTTATTATGAATAAAGAAGGAAAAATTAAAAACATAATGTCTGGCACATTTTCAAACTGTCAATTTTTGAAAGATGTTAGATTTTGTGATTCCGTTGAGAATGTACAGAATAATAGTATGTCTAATGATGTGAGTTTAAAATATATTGATATACCGGATATTTGTACAATTAATCAAAATTTTGCATACGGTGTATTAACTATACCTGTTAAATACAGAGACAGTTTTAGTGAATTATCAGATAGTTGTATTGTAAAGATGACAGAGGATAATATTTCATATGTTCCGCAATTTTCTTTATCTGTAAGAGTAGTTAATAAAGATCAGGTTGTAAGGGTTAATTCGGAAGTAGTATTACCGTTTTACACTATACAAAAGGAAACATGGAATAAAATAAAATTAGTAAAAATTGGCGATACTAAATTGGAATATGATCAGGATAATGATTCGTTCTCAGGAATAATGGACGAACTTCCTATGAGTGTAACTGCAGACTTGAATTTTTCTCACAATATTTCGGCAACAAATTGGACGGGAAGTGGAAAAGTTAATATTATTGCTCCAAGAATTCAGGGAAAATATGAAGCAGATGACGTACCAGTTACAGTAGAAGGCGATATTTCTTTTATACTTGGTAAAGGGGATAGTGGATATTATGTTAATCCGTGTGCTGTTTCAGGATTATATTTAGTGGATGTTCAGGCAAATCCGTGTAAGGAAATTATTGCAGATGATTCATTATATATAAATAGTACAAATAATAAAAAGTCATATAGAATTAAACCTAATTTTATACCTGAATCAAATGATAGCGATATGACAGATAAGATTGAATGGAAGGTTGAAACAGGAGAAGAATTTATAAGTTATACAGTATCAGGTGATGGAAAATACATAGATGTAAAAACATCAGGCACAGGCTGTGGCACAAGTAAAATTGTAGTAAAGGCAGGAACAATTATAAAGACAATATATGTTTATAATGTAATCCCTGGAACAATATCATCTGTTAAAGATGAAAATAACAAAGAAATTGCGAATAAAGGAAATGTGGATATTACTTTGTTAGACAAAACAAAAATTACAGCTACATTGTCATATCAGCTTGATGTCCCAAGTGGATATGAAGATAAAATATCATACACAAGTGATGATGAGTCAGTTGTAAAGGTTTGTAATGTTGAAGAAAAAGATGGAGTGACTGAGTGTGAACTTGAAGCTGTAGGTATGGGAAAAGCCGTTATAAATGTCAAATCAAAAGCAGGAGAAGCTGTAAGGACGTTTAATGTAGTTGTTTCATCTGATAATTTAAAATTAGTAGTAAAGGATCAGAATGATAATATTGTTGAATCCGGTAATAGACTTGATTTGTTAAATACTAATGGAATTAAGTATAAATACGAATTTAACGAAAATATTGCAAATAAAATGCTTACATCGGTTGTAGAGGACGACAGTATAGTTGAAGTAAGAAACATTGATACAAATAGAATGACATTTACCTTAGTTGGCAAAAAAACAGGTAAAACAAAAGTTACAATTTATCCTGCAATAGGAAATGAAAAGTGTGGTGTAACATATGAAGTTGTGGTAGACGGAGATATTTCTAAAATAACATTAGAGAATAAGTCGATAGAATTAGATAGTACATACTGTATATTGACAAGTGTTACAAACGTTTTCAATCAATCTATTAAGGATGATATTATGTCTAACATGTCAAGTATTACTACAAATACATTAAAATTTACTTCAAGTAATGAAAATGTTGCGACTGTGGACAATTGGGGAAATGTAACCATTATAAGCTTGCCGGATGATAATAGTAAAGTGACAATTTCATGTTGTGCTATGAGAGGTGGCGAGATTGTAAATAACACTACAAGAACAGTCACTGTAACTCCAACAAAGAAAAAAGTTTCCAATATTGTTTATAGTGGCAATACAAATATAACTGTTAATGAAAAAACAAAAATTGATTTGAGTTTTGAACCAGTTAACTCAATGTATAAAGGTGTTGAAGTTTCGTATGTTAACGATGGAAAGAATTTTGTATCTTATGATTATAAAGATAAAGAAAAAGCTATCTATGTAACAGGGAAAAAAGCTGGAAAAGCTGCGATAAAGGTTAGAGTAAAATTAGAAAATAATGTTTATATTGAGAAAATAATTGAATTTAATGTTTCTGATAAAATCACAGATACAACTAAAAATAGTATTTCTGATATTTCAGACACTAAAAATCTTAATAAGATTATAAAATTGAAAGTAAAACGAGGAAAGAAAAAGGCAACTTTAACTTGGAGTAAAATCAGTGGAATTACTGGATATCAGATTCAAATGTCAAAGAATGGCAAAAAATATAAGACTATAAAATTTATTAAGAAATCGTCGACTTCTAAATTTATAAAAAAGAAATTGAAATCAAAGAAAAAAGTGTATTTTAAAATTAGAACTTATATTCAGTCAGGAAAACAGAAAAAGTATGGAAAATGGAGTAAGGTAAAAGCTGTAAGAATCAAATAATATTTATAAAGTGTTTATATAGAGAAAGATAAATACTTTGTTATAGAATGTTTATAAAAATGATATGTTGAACTAAAAAGAATGCTGGTTTTATATATGTGGTAAATGTGCAATTATTGACAAAAAATGCATATGTGATAATATAAAATGAGTAAAATAAAAAGAAGGAGTTACTCAAATATGAATAAAAAAGTTTTATCAGTTTTGGTAGATAATACATCAGGTGTACTTAATAGAGTAGCTGGTTTGTTCAGCAGAAGAGGTTATAATATTGATAGCTTAACTGTTGGAGTAACACAGGATCCTAGATATTCAAGAATGACAATTGTTGTAACAGGCGATGATGATATAATCGAACAGATTATTAAACAGATTGAAAAGCTTGTAGACGTAAATAAGGTTGAGGTACTTGAAGATAATAATTCAGTGTGCAGAGAATTGATTTTAACAAAAGTTAAGACAACACCTGAACAGAGACAGCAGGTTATGGCAGTAGCTGATATCTTCAGAGCTAAGATTGTTGACGTTGGTATAGATTCACTTATTATTGAATTAACAGGAAATCAGAATAAATTAGATGCATTCTTGAATCTTTTAGCTGATTACGAAATTTTAGAACTTGTAAGAACAGGAATTACAGGTCTTGCAAGAGGAACAAAATAATAAACAAAAATTATATCTGTGATAAAGCAGATTGGTTTTTAGTTGCTTTATGCAACAAATAATACATATATTTACGGAGGCGTAACAATGTCAGAAGCAAAAATTTATTATCAGGAAGATTGTAACCTTTCATTA
>NZ_FR878189.1:0-39625 GCF_000434315.1 Eubacterium sp. CAG:156
GGTTCTGGGAATTCCATTGATTCAAGAATTACAGGATGCTGTTCATCACAGATTGTATCACCTGTTGTAGTCAACTTGAAACCTACAGCAGCTGCAATATCTCCTGAATATACTTTATCTATTTCTGTACGCTTGTTAGCATGCATCTGTACGATACGTCCAACACGCTCTTTCTTACCCTTTGTAGCATTTAATACATATGAACCTGAGTTCATTGTACCAGAGTAAACTCTGAAGAATGCTAACTTACCTACGAATGGGTCAGTCATAATCTTGAATGCTAAAGCTGCAAAAGGTTCATCATCTGATGAATGACGTACTACTTCGTTACCATCTTCATCAACACCTGTGATATCAGGGATATCTGTTGGAGCTGGCATGTATTCGATAACACCGTCTAACATCTTCTGTACACCTTTGTTCTTGTAAGCTGATCCACAATATACAGGAACTGCTTCACAAGCGATTGTAGCTCTTCTAAGAACCTTCTTCATTTCTTCGATTGATGGTTCTTCACCTTCAAGATACATTAATGTAAGGTCATCATCTAATTCACAAATCTTTTCAACAAGGTTGTCATGCCATTCATTAGCAAGATCCTTTAAGTCATCAGGGATTGTTGTAATTTCGATATCTTCACCCTTATCATCTTTATAGTAATATGCTTCCATTTCAAATAAATCGATTAATCCGGCGAAATCGTCTTCTTTACCGATTGGAATCTGAACTGGGATTGCATTCTTGCCCAAACGATCAATGATTGTCTGAACTGAATAAAAGAAATCTGCACCCATTTTATCCATCTTGTTAATGAATGCCATACGAGGTACATTGTATGTGTCAGCCTGACGCCATACGTTTTCTGACTGTGGTTCAACACCTGCCTTAGCATCAAATACACCTACAGCACCATCTAATACACGAAGTGAACGCTCAACTTCTACTGTAAAGTCAACGTGTCCGGGAGTATCAATAATGTTGATACGATGTTCTAACGCACCTTTTTTTGGTTTGTGATGATCTTCTAATGTCCAGTGGCATGTTGTAGCAGCTGAAGTAATTGTGATACCTCTTTCCTGTTCCTGTTCCATCCAGTCCATTGTAGAAGCGCCATCATGAGTCTCACCAATTTTATAATTTACACCAGTATAATATAAGATACGTTCTGTTAATGTAGTCTTACCGGCATCGATATGAGCCATAATACCAATGTTTCTTGTTCTATCTAGTGGATATTCTCTTCCAGCCAAGGTTTTTTCCTCCTTAATTTATTGTTCATTTGCATGAATTTAAAATTAAAACTGTATATTTGTTACAAAACAGTTATTGCTATGCAACCTGTCTTGTAACACTTACAGTTTTATTAGAAACGATAGTGAGCAAATGCTTTGTTTGCTTCAGCCATCTTATGCATATCTTCTTTCTTCTTTACTGAAGAACCTGTATTGTTTGCAGCATCCATGATTTCGTTAGCTAATCTTTCTTCCATTGTCTTTTCACTTCTCTGACGAGAATACAATGTAATCCAACGAAGTCCTAAAGCCTGTCTTCTTTCAGGTCTAACTTCAATAGGAACCTGGTATGTTGCACCACCGATACGTCTTGCTTTAACTTCAAGTGCTGGCATGATGTTGTTCATAGCTTCTTCGAAAACTTCGATTGCATCTTTACCAGTCTGGTTTGCAACTCTATCAAAAGCTCCGTATACGATCTTCTGAGCTACGCCTTTCTTACCATCTAACATAATGTTGTTGATAAGCTTTGTAACTACTACGTTATTGTACATTGGATCTGCTAATACTTCTCTTTTCTGAGTATGTCCTTTACGTGGCATGTTACTTCCCTCCTTAATCAATTTTTCCTAAATTTGCCTAAAATATTCACAAATTTAGATTTTGCAGGTTTCCTCACTTGTGAGTCTCCTGCGATTAGATCTTCGGTACTCACATAAGTTGTGTCCTTGCGCACGGCTTTAGACTCTATTTCTAACACCGCAAAGTTTAACTTTCGTGTCAAACTCTGCCCTGTAATAATTCTAATAACCGGCACTAAAATCATTCAACCTGTGATTGGCTTATAAAAGCCTTTCCTACTTAGCGTCTTTTGGTCTCTTAGCGCCGTATTTAGAACGGGCCTGACGTCTCTTAGCAACACCTGCTGTATCAAGTGTACCTCTGATGATATGGTATCTTGTACCTGGTAAATCTTTTACTCTACCACCACGGATAAGTACAACGCTATGTTCCTGAAGATTATGACCTTCACCTGGAATGTAGCTTGTTACTTCAATACCATTTGAAAGACGTACTCTGGCAATCTTTCTAAGAGCTGAGTTAGGCTTCTTAGGTGTAGCTGTCTTAACTGCTGTACAAACACCACGTTTCTGTGGAGAAGCTGTATCATTCATCTTCTTGTTTAAAGAGTTATAGCTCTTTAATAATGCTGGAGCAGTTGACTTCTTAACTGAAGTCTGACGTCCTTTTCTTACTAACTGGTTAAATGTAGGCATCCTTTTTTCACCTCCTGTTATTAGAATTATGTGTAAATCACATTTATTTGTAGCAAAAAGGCATAATATGCCTGTTCGCATACTATGCCATTATATATGTGTTATATTTTTTTGTCAACATATCATTTAAAAAATTAATTTTCGATACTTTTCTTTATAAAAATGTAAAAATTGTTAATTTCTTTCGATATTTTCATACATTGTAACTTTTTATAAATTAAATGTCATGTTATTTAATTCATTTTTAAACACCATACTATTTAATTTATTATTAAAACGCCATGCTGTTTAATTCATTCTGCATTAAAGCTTCTGCAATAATTCCGAATCCAAAAATAGTCAATAACAAATAAATAATTCCTGAGTTACTTGACATAATTCCTCTTGCTGTTTTTGCTTCGTCAATCTTTTCACCCTGCTTATAAGCCCAATAAAGACCATATATTCCACATGTTACGAGTGAAAGCAAGAATGCTACACCTCCTGATGTATTGTTCAATCCTTTGTTATCCGGCAATAATGTGTTCGCATCGTCTGTTAAAACAACAAACCAATATATTCCGTAAATCCCGCATGTTACGAGTGAGAGAATTATGCACATTGCAATACTTCTTCTCTGAATCATACCTTTCTCCTCCTTTTCTCTTTTTTGGTAAATAAATTCACCCATTTAGTATAACACACATATATACCATTTGAAACATTTATTTACAAATTATGCCTATTATATTTCAAGGCCAAATTTATTGCATTTTATAAACGCATATAAATTTGGCCCTGTTTTATTACTTTTTATCTCTCTTTTCTAAAAATTTTAAACTATTTTTTCATTTATTATGATACAAAACATTGCATTTTATTCATATTTCAATAATAATATTCTATTCCTTATTTTTCTCTGCCTTAATTACTTTTTGAAATTCTATCATATCTTTTGCAATTTCACCGCTTAAAGCAAGAAGACATATTAAGTTCGGAATAGCCATAAGCGCATTGGCTATATCTGAGAAATCCCATACAATCTGTAATGTTGTTGTAGCTCCTATGTATGCAATTAAAGAAAATAATATTCTGTAAATCATGTTGTATTTGTGTGTTCCCAAAATATATTCAAATGCTTTTTCTCCATGATACTCCCATCCAAGTATTGTTGAAAATGCAAATAATGCAATTCCTATTGTAACAAGGTAAGCTCCCCATTTACCTAAAGCCGTACTAAATGCTGCAATTGTCAAGGCAGCTCCAGATACTAATTCTCCTGATGCATCTGTTGTTCCAAGTACACCTGAGCTTGCAATACATAATCCTGTAATAGTACATACAACTATTGTATCGTAAAACGTTCCTGTCATATTTATGTATCCCTGTCTTACATGATTATCTGTTGTAGCTGCTGCTGCAGTTATGGCAGCTGAGCCCATACCTGCTTCATTTGAAAAAACACCTCTTGCTACACCAAATCTCATTGCGTTCATCATTGAAGCTGTAATTGTTCCTGCTACTCCTCCTGCAAGTGGCTGTATCCCTATTGCAGATTGAAAAACTGCTGTCAATCCTGCGGGAACATTTTCTATATTAATTATAATTACCACTAAACCTGCTATTACATAAAATATTGCCATTGCAGGTACTACAACCTGTGATACTTTTGATATTGATTTGATTCCACCTACAATTATAATTAAAGCTAAAATTGTAAGAATTACCCCAACAACATTTGTTGGGATGTTCCATGTAGATTTTAATGACTCTGATATCGAGTTTGCCTGTGTAAGATTTCCTATTCCAAATGATGCTATTACAGCGAATAAGGCAAACACCCAGCCAAGTACTGCCCCAATCTTTTTATTTTTAAATGCCTTTTTCATTGTGTACATAGGACCACCTGACATTTCCCCATTAGCATTTACTTCTCTGTACTTAATTGCAAGCATACATTCACTAAATTTTGATGTAATTCCAAATGCTGCCGACAACCACATCCATACTAATGCTCCGGGTCCACCTGATACCATGGCTGTAGCAACACCTACGATGTTTCCGGTACCAATTGTTGCTGCAAGCGCTGTTGTCAGAGCTGAAAATGGTGAAATATCTCCACTTCCTCTACTTTTTGTTCTTGCTTCTTTACTAAGTGTCGACTTAAGGGCATAACCTAAATTTCTCCATCCTAATCCTCTTGTTCTGATAGTTAAAATTACTCCGGTTCCAACTAATAAGCATAACATAATTGGTCCCCATACAATTCCGTCAATTGTTGACAAAACATCTCCCAGTGTCTTTGCAAATCCTTTCATAAACATACTCCCTTCCTTTTTCATTATTAATATAATTTAAAGCCTCGTTTTTCATCACCTAAAACTCTGTTTCATAAACAGGGCCTTGCTATATATAGCAAAAAGCGGCAACCCGACTCCGGGTTACCGCCTTTGGAACTTACTAATATACTAATTTGTCATCTGTTTATTGTCAAGTTTATTTTACTCTCATCTCGTTTATTACTTTTATATATTTTGCAAAGCATGCTATTCCAAATATAACCGTAAATATTCCATAGACAAAAATACTTACTACCCAATCATGATTTGCAAAGAAATAAAATGCCCCTAAACTTACTACGATATAAAAATATCTTGGCATCCAATCCTTAACTTTCAATTTAAAATGCTTTATAAATTTTCTATCTGTAATTAAATACCATACTATAAATGACGCAAGACTTGCTAACGCAATGTACCATGAATCATTAAACACAACCAATGCTATTACATCAAACGCAAAGCCTATGGTAATTGCCATAATGTTGTTAGCAGTGTATTCCTTTATCATCTTAAGTACTTTAAAATAATTTCCACATACCAACATTATTAAAATTCTGAATACTATAGTTCCAAACAAAATTGCGACTATAGGAATGCTATCATTATATTTAGGTATCCATAATTGTATGATAAATTTTGCTGCAAAAAATGCCGCCATTGCTGCTGCTGAAACAACAGATACCACATCACTAAGCATCGTATAATATAATCCATATTTATTTTCATCCGCTCTAACAAGATATGGATACACAAGATTTGTAACAACCGTTACCATTGTAAATACAAGACTTACTATTGAAACCGCAAACTGATACATTGAAAATGTATATTTAGGCATAAACTGTTGTACAAATATACTGTCTATTCCTAAAATAATAATTCCAACAAACTCACTAAGCATCAGGAAAAAACCTGTTTTTATTAATCCACCAACTTCGGATAACTTAACTTTTCCTGATTTTGCAAGTATAATTTCTTTATTTTGATATATAGACAAACTCATACATACAAAATTCATTATTGTTGTGAATATTAAAATACTTAAATATGTGTACAGATGAAATGCTATAATACATCCTACTGCTACAACATTTAAAACATTCTGAGTTATTGTAAGATAACTGTCTATAACAAATCTCTTTGTAAATTGATTTATAGATGAAAAGAACCATTTAATATTAATCAACGGAATATTAACTATTACAAAAAGATATGCAATTCTTTGATCTATATCATTTCCACCACTTGCAAATATAACAAATGCTAACAACGCCAATGCAGAAATTATATGAATTACTATCAGGCTTTTTAAAAATGCTTTAAACTTACTGTATGGAATATCTTCATAATCATATTTTCCATACTTAATATATATTCCGTTTACAAGTCCAAAATGAAAGAACCCCGCATACGCTATATATAAATTATAAATCTGATAATTTGCATAACTATCAACACTAATATTCTTTGGCAAAATAAATCCCATGAACAGTCCGACTAAAATTGTCAAACCATTGCTTAAGCATACCATTATTATATTTTTTGTAGCTGAACTTACTTTATTATTCATTACTAATTATTCCTTTTACCATTCTACGGACATAAGTCAATAAAATTATTTTTTGTATTTATACGAGTATAAGTCAATAAAATCATTTCTTGTATAATTCAACAAATACTTTTTTCATATCATTATAACAGACAGATTTCAAAAGGCAACATACCCATCCTTGTTTCATACTTTATTAACATTATTGTAGTTGTTTCAACAAAGTTATTATTCTTTCTTTTGTTTTTTTCCCTTTAATGTTAACAACTACACAAACAATTACTAATATTGCAGTAGCTATGGCACACATAATAATATTGTCCAATTGTTTCTGATATATTGACCATGATAATCTTGCAATTATTAATATCGCTGCTACCGCTACTAATGTTGTCAAATAAAATCCGTTTGTAAATCTTCCTTTAATTGATGTTTTATTTTCTTTAGCTTCAATTGTTCCTTTAAAAACTGCCGGTATAGCATCTTCTAACTTTCCTTCTGAATTATCAAATGTTTCAATCATTATTTTATTATCTTCAACACTGCACTTTAATGCATTTTTTTCGCATTTTCCTTTTAAAACTTTTATGAAACTGCTTTTTTCTCGATTAAATTCAAATTCCATCTTATTCCTATTCTTTCCTTCAGAAAAATCGGCTGTCAAAAACAGAAATTATATTCTCTATTTTTGGCAGCCTTTATATGTCAATATTAATCTATCTTAATTTACACCATTTTGTGTAATTTTACAACAGCATTTTTCATACTGTTATCTGCTACATTTGAATAACAAATCATCCCATCTTCTGTCAACTTCCTTCTGGAATTCTTCAATCAGGTGTTCATTTTCAGGTTTAAACAAATGTTTAAATCTTCCCTGTGTTCTTAAAAATTCTTCAATTGGAAGTCTCTTCTTTGGTTCATAATTCAAAATCCATTTGCCATCAATCACTTCAAATAATGGCCAGTAATTAGTTTCTACACCTAACTTACATATTTCCATTATTTCGTCAGCTTTATATTTCCATCCTGTAGGACATGGTGACATAACATTTAAAAATGCCGGTCCATCTGTATAGAAAGCTTTTTCAGCTTTTACATGCATATCTTTAAAACCCTGAAGTAAAGTTGTCTGTGCAACGTATGGAATGTCATGTGCTGCAAGTATTGCTGCTAAATCTTTTCTATACTGTGCTTTACCTTTACATTTTGGTCCAACAGGTGTTGTTGTTGTATCCGCATACATTGGAGTTGCTGATGAACGTTGTGTACCGGTATTCATATATGCTCCATTATCGTAGCATACATACGTCATATTTGTTCCTCTTTCCATTGCTCCTGAAAGAGACTGGATACCGATATCATATGTACCACCATCACCACCAAATGTAATGAATTTATAATCTTCTTTTAATTTGCCTTTTTTCTTTAAAGCCTTATATGCACCTTCAACACCACTCATTGTCGAACTTGCGTTTTCAAATGCACTATGTATATAACTGTCTTCCCATGCTACATATGGATACATAAATGACGATACATTTAAACATCCTGTTGCACATGAAATAACTGCCTTATCACCTTCATGAAGTCCTCTAAGAACGTTTCTTGCTGTTATAGTAGCTCCACAACCTGCACACATTCTATGACCGGGAGCAAATCTTTCAGGCTTATTCATTGTTTCTTTAAAATTGTAACCCATTTATTTTGCCTCCTTATCTCTTAATCCCATGTATCTGTAAACGTCACCTGTTTCTCCTGTTACTGCGATGTCTTTTAATGTATCATATACATTAATCATGTCATCAACTGTAACATCACGTCCACCAATACCATACATGATATCAATTGTAAGAGCTGTACATCTTGCTGTGTACATTGCCTGCATTGTCTCTGCTCCTAATGGGCCTCCATTTGTTGAAAAGCTTTCAGATCTGTCCATTATTGCTACAGCCTTACATTTTTTAAGTGAAGCTGCAATTTCTTCTCCAGGGAAAGGTCTGAATGATCTTACTTTTATAAGACCTACCTTTTCACCATTTTCTCTCATATGGTCGATTGCTTCCTTTGTTGTTCCTGCAGCTGAACCTATAATAACAACTGCATATTCAGCATCTTCCATTCTATATTCTTCAATAAGACCGTATTTACGTCCTGATATTTTTTCAAATTCTTCTGCAATATCTTTAATTACCTGCTTTGCATTTTCCATTGCATGAGCCTGTGCTTTTCTTGATTCCATATAGTAATCAGTGATGGCATATGGTCCTACTGCATATGTTTCATTTGGATTGAGCAAATAATCTTCCGGCTCATATTCTCCAACGAAATTCTTTACTACATCATCATCAAGTAATTCCATATTCATTACGGCATGACTTGTAATAAATCCATCCTGGCAAATCATAATTGGTAACATAACATCCTTATGTTCTGCAATTCTGTAAGCCATAACCATATTGTCATATGCTTCCTGATTTGTTTCAGCATATAACTGAATCCAACCTGAATCTCTTGCTCCCATTGTATCTGAATGATCACAGTTAATGTTAAGAGGGCCTGTAAGAGCTCTACAAACTGCTGCTAATACGACAGGTACTCTATGAGATGCTGCAACACCTAATACTTCCCACATAAATGCGAGTCCTGCAGATGATGTTGCTGTCAATGCTCTCGCTCCTGCTGCTGATGCACCAATTGCTGCTGACATTGAACTATGTTCACTTTCAACTGTAATAAATTCTGTATCAACTAATCCATTTGATACATAATTTGCAAAATACTGTGGAATTTCAGTTGATGGTGTGATCGGAAACATTGGAAATACATCCGGATTAATCTGTCTTAAAGCATTTGCAACTGCTTCATTTCCTGACATCTGTACTTTCTTAGGCATTCTTCTTCACCTCCATCTTTATTGCTCCAAATGGACATGCTTTAACACAAATTCCACATCCTTTACAATGATCATAATCTATTGCACATCTCTTGTAATCTTTTACCGGAATTGCGCTATCCGGGCAACAAGGTACGCATAATAAACACTGTTTGCATTTTTCTTCATCTATAACAGGTGCTACATTTGTCCAGTCACCTGTTACAAACTGCTTTGTTGTTCCGCAACCTACAACTGTGTTACCTCTTGTAACATCCTGCCATGCTACATCAGTTCCTAACTTTGTTATATCTGTCTTTGCCATTTATTTAACCTCCCTTAAAGCTACCTTAAGAGCTTGCATATTTCCTTCAATTACTTCAGGTTTTCTTGCAAATTTATGCTTGAATGAACCTTCCATCTCATTCAAGAATGTTTCATCATCGATTACTCCTGTAACCTTTACTATAGCTGCAAGCATTGGTGTATTAGGGAAATTTTTACCAAGAGTTTCCATTGAAATCTTTCTGGCATCAACTGTGTAAACTTTTCCTTTATATCCTTTTAACAGTGGTAATATTTCTTCCTTACTTTTTGCAGTATTAATTAGAATTGCTCCATCTTCTTTAAGACCTGCTGTAACATCGACAATCTCTAATAAAGTTTCATCAACTACAACTACAAATTCCGGATCATAAATATTCGAATGAACTCGAATTTCTGAATCACTTATTCTGTCGTAAGCAGTAATTGGCGCACCCATTCTTTCAGGACCATATTCAGGGAAACCCTGAGCATATTTACCTGTTTTAAACGCCACTTCTGCTAAAAGCAAAGCTGCTGTTTTGGCACCTTGTCCTCCACGTCCGTGCCATCTGATTTCAAGCGTATCTTTCATCTTTTTTCTTTCCTTTTCATAAATTGTTCTTTATGCATTTATGTGTTATCTGGATTGAATTAATAAATTCGAAAGCACTTTAACTAACTGCATATAAAGAGTATTATAAGCAAATTACACATTATTTTCAATAGTTAACGCTTTAATATGTTAAACTGTTAATTAATTTAATAGTTGGCAATGCCAAACCTGAACCGTATAAAGTAAGAATCTGTCTTTGTCCCACATATGTTGCAGCTCACCCTGAATAATTTACTACATGAGAAATTCCAGGACTTCCTGTAAGCATTACATAACAAATTTTCTGAAATAGAATCTGATAAACCCGATTCCTGATTATTTACATAAGATGTTATTTTGTAATAATAATCTGTTGCTGTATTGTCGGTATATTTAGTTCTCTTTTTTATCAAAAAATAGCATTAATGTTAATTGCTTAAAATCTTTCATATAGTAATTCAGTAAAAATAATATTTTTAATTGCTTAGAATTTTGTACATAATCAGCACACAAAAAATGCCCTACAGATTGTTTCAAACTAAAAGTTCTTTCAATCTATAAGGCACCATTTTTATATATTATTTTTTCTCACATCACATGTACATTTAATCTTTACTTTTTAAATTTATCTTTTTCTTTATTTTTATCATAAATCAATCTTGCACAATATACAAAAGGTGTATCAGCAAGGCTTGTTACAATAAATATCACATAACTGGAAATTACAATTTTTATTATTGTTGATGTTGAATGTATTCCCCAAAATGCACCAAGTGAAAATAATAGATTATTTAAGAACTGTGATACAAGTGTTGAACCATTGTTTCTAATCCATAAATATTTTCTTTCATTACCAAACTTCTTTTTAGTAAATTCCCACCATTTATGATATGCCCACACATCAAATTGCTGTACTATGGCATATACAATCATACTTGTAAGCATTAATCTTGGTGTATTTGAAAAAATTGTCTTCATTGCAGGCATCGCAAAATCGCTTTCTGCAGGGATATACTGAAGCCACCACTGCGACAAAATTATAAAAGCAATTGATGTAGATATACCCAAATATACCGCAAGTTTAGCATCTTTTTTTCCATATATTTCACTTATTATATCCGTTATTAAAAATGTAGAAGCAAATAACACATTTCCTAATGTCATTTCCATTCCAAATGCATTAATAACTATTAAAACTTCGATATTAGCGCCTATTGTTGCAATTATTGTAAATGTATATAATCCCTGTTTTCCAAAAATTCTATACAATACAAGCGTCATTCCATAAATTACAATTATTGAACCTATTAATAAAATTTCATTTAACATTTATTCTCTCCAACTCCAAAATCTGTATTTTCTAATAGAATATCCACTTTATCATTATCTTTAAATCGTGGATATACTTTTGTTCTAAATTGCTCAATAACCATTTTATCAGGCTTTATCGGCATTTTATTTTCTGTCATAATATTTACATATACACGTTTAAAATGCTTTAAGCCCATTTCTATATCCCAAATCATAGATTCGGCTGTTTGTCCTTCTATTCCTTGAAGCAAATTAATTTCATCAAAATATTCAGCTATTATTTTCGGATTTTTTTCATCTATTCCTTTAACAAGATAATTTTCTCTAAAGTCATAATCAAAAGTTTCTAATCCGAGTCTAATTACAGGTTCTACTCCCAAATCCATAAATTCCTTTTTAAATTCTTTAACTTCATCTTTATGAATCCAATGACATTCAAAATGAATTTTTTTTATTTTTTTATTTACGCAAATATCCTTAATCATTTTAATTGTATTTCCATCTAGATCTACAAAACTTCCTGAATTTATTACTTCAAGTTCACCAAACATTCCTGTCACTTTTTCAAGTTCAGCTTTATTTATTTTATAATTAAATTCTTTGTCAGGGCTTGAGTCTAAATGATAATCACAAAATCTGCATTTACGCCATTTACACCCATTTCCAACAAGCATTACTATTTCTCTTGGACATTTACCTTTAATAATTGAATATCTTACAGGATTAAAACCTTCTACCATAATTAATTGCTCCTTTATCAAACAGCACTTTATAATATACTTATTTAAACTATAATCACCACTCGTACAGCAGATGTTTTATAGTTCGTAACAAAAAAAAGAGCACACTAAGGCGCTCTTTTTTTCATAAATTAAATCCTTAGTTTTGTTTATAGACAGGATGGTTACGAACTGTCTTTTATATTATCAAATGCAAGTATATTGCTTTTGATTTTTTTATTCTTCTGTATCTTCGCTAACCGCAACAACGTCTTCTGATGTAATTTCTTCATCTTCTGAGAATGATAAAACATCATCATCGTTTATTGCATTTGCAATATTGTCATCAGTATCTAATTTTACAGAACGGTATCTCTTCATACCTGTACCTGCAGGGATTAATTTACCAATGATTACGTTTTCCTTAAGACCTACAAGTGGATCAACCTTACCATTAATAGCTGCTTCTGTAAGAACTCTTGTTGTTTCCTGGAATGAAGCTGCTGATAAGAATGAATTTGTAGCAAGGCTGGCCTTTGTGATACCAAGCATTACCTGAGTACCTGTTGGAACTTCTTTTCCTTCTTCCTGCAAACGTTCTACTGTTTCATTGAAATCAAGAACGTCAACTGATGTACCTGGAAGGAATTCTGAATCTCCTGCTGTGTCAACCTTAATCTTCTTAAGCATCTGACGTACAATTACTTCAACGTGCTTATCATTAATTTCTACACCCTGTAAGCGGTAAACTCTCTGTACTTCACGAATCATATAATCCTGAACTGCACGAAGTCCCTTAATCTTTAAGAGATCGTGTGGGTTTATACTACCTTCTGTAAGTTCGTCACCTGCTTCAAGGATTGCACCGTCAAGAATCTTAATTCTTGAACCGTAAGGAATCAAATATGTCTTTGATTCGCCTGTTTCATCATTAGTAATAACAATTTCACGTTTCTTTTTATTTTCTTTAATTTCAGCTCTTCCACCAAATTCAGCAATAATAGCAAGACCCTTTGGCTTTCTAGCTTCAAATAATTCTTCTACTCTAGGAAGACCCTGTGTAATATCATCTCCAGCGATACCACCTGAGTGGAATGTTCTCATTGTAAGCTGTGTACCAGGTTCACCGATTGACTGAGCAGCAATAATACCAACTGCTTCACCAACCTGTACTGACTGACCTGTAGCCATGTTAGCACCGTAACACTTAGAACATACACCTACATGTGATTTACATGTAAGAATTGTACGAATCTTAACCTTGTCTACACCTGTAGCTACAACCTTTGCTGCACGCTTTGGTGTAATCATGTGGTTTGCTTTTACAATGATATTTCCTTCTGCATCATAAATTGTTTCTGCAGAATATCTTCCTGTAATTCTTTCTTCAAGACTTTCAATTACTTCACCGCCGTCTGTGAAAGCTTCGATTTCCATAAATGGAATTGCCTTTCCTTCACAACAGTCAACATCACGAATAATTAAATCCTGTGATACATCAACAAGACGTCTTGTTAAGTATCCTGAATCGGCTGTTCTTAACGCTGTATCTGCCATACCTTTTCTAGCACCATGAGCTGAAATGAAGTATTCCAAAACGTCAAGACCTTCACGGAAGTTTGACTTAATAGGCAACTCGATAGTTCTACCTGATGTATCGGCCATCAAACCACGCATACCGGCAAGCTGTTTAATCTGCTTATCAGAACCACGGGCACCAGAGTCAGCCATCATAAAGATGTTATTATATTTATCAAGTCCTGTAAGAAGGGCTTTTGTAATTTCATCATCGGCTTTCTGCCATGTTGTAATTACTTCTTTGTATCTTTCTTCATCTGTTAAGAAACCACGACGATAGTTCTTTGTAATCTTTTCTACAGTTTCTTCAGCATCATCTAAAATCTGCTGTTTAGCTGCAGGTACTGTCATATCGGAAATTGAAACTGTCATGGCAGCTCTTGTTGAGAACTTATAACCCATAGCCTTGATATCATCTAAAACTTCAGCAGTCTTTGTTGCGCCATGGTTATTGATTACTTTTTCAAGAATCTGTTTCAACTGTTTCTTTCCTACGTGGAATCCAACTTCTAATTTAAGGAAGTCTTCATCTGTTTCTCTCTTAACAAATCCCAAATCCTGTGGAAGGATTTCATTAAATATTAAACGTCCAAGAGTCGCATCAACAACACCTGTAATTTCCTTACCTTCATTGTTGTATACAGTTCTCTTTACACGAATCTTCTGGTGAAGAGTAATTTCTCCATTTTCATATGCGAGAATTGCCTGATTTTCATTGCTAAAGCTACGTCCTAAAACGTCAATAGTTTTACAAATTACAACTCTGTCATCCGCATGGAATTTAATCATTGAATCAACATCAATTTTTCCATCATTTAATTCTTTTCTGATACTGTCTTCATCTTCGTAAACTTTTGCCTTTTCTAATGTCTTAACAAGTTTCTCATCATCTGAATAATCAACATATTTATCCATTGTCAAATAGTAAATACCAAGTACCATATCCTGTGAAGGAACTGCTACAGGTGCACCATCTGATGGTTTTAATAAGTTGTTTGGTGACAATAATAAGAATCTACATTCTGCCTGTGCTTCTACTGACAATGGAAGATGCACGGCCATCTGGTCACCATCGAAGTCGGCATTATAAGCTGTACATACAAGTGGATGAAGCTTAATAGCTCTACCTTCAACTAAAACAGGTTCAAATGCCTGAATACCAAGTCTGTGAAGTGTAGGGGCACGGTTAAGCATAACTGGATGTTCTTTAATTACATCCTCTAATACATCCCATACTTCTGTCTGTAATCTTTCTACCATCTTCTTAGCACTCTTAATATTGTGTGCTGTTCCATTTGCCACTAATTCTTTCATAACAAATGGTTTGAACAATTCAATAGCCATCTCTTTTGGAAGACCGCACTGATAAATCTTAAGTTCCGGTCCTACAACGATAACTGAACGTCCTGAATAGTCAACACGCTTACCAAGTAAGTTCTGACGGAAACGTCCCTGCTTACCTTTAAGCATGTCTGATAATGACTTAAGAGCTCTGTTTCCAGGACCAGTTACAGGTCTTCCTCTTCTACCATTATCGATTAACGCGTCTACAGCTTCCTGAAGCATTCTCTTTTCGTTTCTAACAATGATTTCCGGAGCGCCTAATTCAAGAAGTCTCTTAAGACGGTTATTTCTATTTATGATTCTTCTGTATAAATCATTTAAATCTGATGTAGCAAATCTACCACCATCTAACTGTACCATAGGTCTTAAGTCAGGTGGAATTACAGGTACTACATCAAGAATCATCCATTCAGGTTTGTTTCCTGAACTTCTGAAAGCTTCCATAACTTCAAGTCTTTTAACAATCTTAGTCTTTTTCTGACCTGTTGCTTCAAATAACTCTGCTTTAAGTTCTTCAGCTTCTTTATCCAAATCTATAGCTGCAAGTAATTCTTTAATAGCTTCAGCACCCATGCCTACTCTGAATTTTCCTGCATATTCTTCATAAGCTTCTCTGAATTCTTTTTCAGATAAAACCTGCTTGTACTCAAGATTTGTATCCATTGGATCAAGTACAATGTATGATGCAAAATACAATACTTTTTCCAATACCTTTGGTGATATATCAAGGATTAATCCCATTCTTGATGGGATACCCTTGAAGTACCAAATGTGTGATACAGGAGCTGCAAGTTCAACTCTACCCATACGCTCTCTACGAACGCTGGCCTTAGTTACTTCAACACCACATCTGTCACAAATGACACCTTTATATCTGATTTTCTTATATTTTCCACAATGACATTCCCAGTCTTTGCTAGGTCCAAAGATTTTTTCACAAAACAATCCGTCCTTTTCAGGCTTTAAAGTTCTGTAGTTAATTGTCTCTGGTTTTGTTACTTCACCCTTTGACCATTCTCTGATCTTTTCCGGTGATGCAAGACCGATTTTAATCTTGTCAAATGCCACCTGTTCACTAATGTTGTTATCTGTCATGATCAAATCTCCCTTCTACTACTCGTTGTCGTCACTAGAAACATCTTCTGATGCGCCAACTGCCTGAAGTTCTTCGTTAACGAATTCCTGTGTTGTATAACCAGCTTTTTCAAAATCATTGGCATTTTCTTTATTTGAATTAAAGTTTCTATCGTTGTTAATAATTGCATTTATGTTTGTTTCACCATAATCAATGCTTTCCTTTAATTCTACTTCTTCGTCATTTTCATCTAATACCTTAACATCTAAGGCAAGTGACTGAAGTTCCTTCAAAAGAACCTTAAATGACTCTGGAATTCCAGGCTGTGGAATATTCTCACCTTTAATAATTGCTTCATATGTCTTAACACGTCCAACAACATCATCAGACTTAACCGTTAAGATTTCCTGAAGAGTATATGATGCGCCATAAGCTTCAAGCGCCCAAACTTCCATTTCACCAAATCTCTGTCCACCGAACTGAGCTTTACCACCAAGTGGCTGCTGAGTAACAAGTGAGTAAGGACCTGTTGAACGTGCATGAATCTTATCATCAACCAAGTGATGGAGTTTAAGGTAATGCATGAATCCGATTGTAACCGGGCTATCAAAATATTCACCTGTTCTACCATCTCTTAATCTTACCTTACCATTTCTTGAAATTGGTACACCCTTCCACTCTTCTCTGTGGTCAAGATGTTCCTCAAGGTAAGACATTACATCTTCACGTAATGTATCATTATATTTTTCTTTGAAATCTCCCCATTCCATATTAGCATAATCATTAGCTAATTCGAGAGTATCCATAATATCATTTTCATCCGCGCCATCAAATACCGGAGTAGCAATGTTAAATCCTAATACCTTAGCAGCTAAACTAAAGTGGATTTCAAGCACCTGTCCAATATTCATACGAGAAGGTACACCCAATGGGTTAAGTACGATATCAAGTGGTCTTCCGTTTGGAAGGAATGGCATATCTTCAACTGGTAATACTCGTGAAACTACACCCTTATTACCATGACGTCCGGCCATCTTATCACCAACTGAAATCTTTCTCTTCTGTGCGATGTAAATACGAACTGATTCGTTTACACCAGGAGCTAATTCATCTCCATTTTCTCTCTTAAATACTTTAGCATCTACAACGATACCTGAAGTACCATGTGGCACTTTAAGTGATGTGTCTCTTACTTCTCTTGCCTTTTCACCAAAGATAGCTCTTAAAAGTCTTTCTTCAGGTGTAAGTTCTGTTTCACCCTTTGGTGTAACCTTTCCAACAAGAATATCTCCGGCACGAACTTCAGCACCAATTCTGATGATACCTCTTTCATCCAAGTCTTTACGTGCTTCATCACCTACACCCGGAACATCATTTGTGATTTCTTCAGGTCCAAGTTTTGTATCTCTTGCATCTGTTTCGTATTCTTCTATATGAATTGATGTATAAACATCATCCTGTACTAATCTTTCGCTAAGTAAAACAGCATCTTCGTAGTTATAACCTTCCCATGTCATGAAACCAATTAATGGGTTCTTTCCAAGTGCGATTTCACCATTAGATGTTGATGCACCATCGGCAATAACTTCTCCTGCTTCCACATGATCACCCTTAAATACGATTGTTCTGTGGTTATAGCAGTTACCCTGGTTACTTCTCTGGAATTTCAAAAGATGATATGTTTCCTTTTCTCCATTATCATCATACTTAATAGTAATTTCCTTTGAAGTAGCTCTTTCAACTACACCGGCACGTTTAGCGACAACACATACACCTGAGTCAACAGCTGCTTTTGCTTCCATACCTGTACCGATTACAGGAGCTTCTGTTGTCATAAGTGGAACAGCCTGACGCTGCATGTTAGATCCCATCAACGCACGGTTAGCATCATCGTTCTGCAAGAACGGAATCATTGATGTAGCAACAGAGAATACCATTCTAGGAGAAACGTCCATAAGATCAATTCTCTTCTTAGGGAACTGAGATGTTTCTTCTCTGTAACGACCTGATACGTTGTTATGGATAAAGTATCCATTTTCATCAAGTGGTTCATTAGCCTGTGCTACTGTATAATTATCCTCTTCATCAGCTGTAAGATATACAACTTCATCTGTTACTCTTGGGTTTGATGGATCTGACTTATCAACTCTTCTATAAGGAGCTTCTACAAATCCATATTCATTAATTCTTGCATAAGTTGCAAATGAGTTAATCAAACCGATGTTAGGACCTTCAGGTGTTTCAATAGGACACATTCTACCATAATGAGTATAATGTACGTCTCGAACTTCGAATCCGGCACGGTCTCTTGAAAGACCACCAGGTCCTAACGCTGAAAGACGTCTCTTATGTGTCAACTCACCCAGTGGGTTATTCTGATCCATAAACTGTGATAACTGAGAACTTCCGAAGAATTCCTTCACAGCTGCTGTTACTGGTTTTATATTAATTAAAGTCTGAGGTGAAATTCCTTCAAGATCCTGTGTTGTCATTCTTTCACGAACAACTCTTTCCATTCTTGAAAGACCTATTCTGTACTGGTTCTGAAGCAATTCGCCTACGGCTCTGATACGTCTGTTTCCTAAATGGTCAATATCATCAGCTGTACCAATACCGCATTCGATATTCATGCAGTAATTGATAGATGCTAAAATATCTTCCTTTGTAATATGCTTAGGAATCAATTCATGTATTCTTCTTGAAATTGCATCCTTAAGATCTTCTTCTGTATCATTTTCCTGAAGTATTTCTTCAAGAACCGGATAAAATACTGCTTCATTAACGCCTAAATCAGTGCAATCAAAATCAACGTAGCTATTAATATCTACCATCATATTAGAAAGAACTTTTTCATTTCTAATTTCAGTCTGAATCCAAACTGCCGGTACTGCTGCGTTCTGAATCTTAATTGCCATTTCTTCTGTTACTCGGTCACCTGCGCTTGCAAGTACTTCACCTGTTGTAGCATCTACTACATCTTCAGCGAGTACATGACCTTTGATTCTGTTCTTTAATGCAAGCTTCTTGTTGAATTTATAACGTCCAACTTTAGCCAAATCATATCTTCTTGAATCAAAGAACATACCTGTAATTAATGATTCTGCGCTATCTACACTTAAAGGTTCACCTGGGCGAATCTTCTTATAGAGTTCTAAAAGACCATCCTGATATCCTTCTGATGGATCTTTTTCAAAACTTGCGAGAAGTTTAGGTTCTTCGCCAAACAAGTCAATAATTTCTGCATTTGTACCTATTCCTAAAGCTCTAATAAGAACTGTTACAGGCACTTTTCTTGTTCTGTCCACACGAACGCTAAATATATCATTTGAATCTGTTTCGTATTCTAACCATGCACCTCTGTTAGGAATTACAGTTGATGTAAAGATTTCTTTACCAACTTTATCATGACTTACACCATAATAAATTCCAGGAGAACGTACTAACTGACTGACAATTACACGTTCTGCACCGTTAATTACGAATGTACCGGTTTCTGTCATTAAAGGCAAATCACCCATAAATATATCATGTTCAGTAAATTCACCTGTTTCCTTGTTATGAAGTCTAACCTTTACTTTTAAAGGAGCTGCATATGTTGCATCTCTTTCTTTACATTCCTCAATCGTATACTTCTTATCTTCAACACATAACTTGAAGTCAACGAACTCAAGGCTTAAGTTCTGGCTGTAGTCTTCAATAGGAGAGATATCATCTAACGCTTCTTTTAGTCCATCACTAAGGAACCATTCATAAGAATTTCTCTGTACCTCAATAAGATTTGGCATATCCAAAACTTCTTTTTGTCTAGAATAACTCATACGAAGGCTTCTACCTGATTTCACAGGACGGATTCTCTTTTTCTCCATCGACATTTCACCCCTTGTCTATAATTTGTCTTTTTGTTCATTCAATAGGGCGCAAATTACCCCTATTTTCACAATAAAGCACTCTACACTTTAGCATAAACTCATCTATATGTCAACGACTTTTTTGATGTTTTTACCATTTTTTAATTTTATTGCAGAATTACACACGATATATATAAGAGATTACCCCAATGCTAGGCAAAGAGCCGTTCCTCTAATTGATTTCCTTCGTAAATCAATTAGCACACGGCATTCGCAGAATGCCGTGTAACATAAAAAGAGATAGGTTCTTATTTATGCAAGCATAATAGAACCTATCTCTTTTTATGTTACGTCGCTTTGCTCAAAGCTTCGCGATAATTATTTAATTGTAGCAACTGCTCCAACTTCTTCAAGAGCTGCCTTAAGAGCTTCAGCTTCTTCCTTAGAAACTCCTTCTTTAACTACCTTAGGTGCTCCATCAACTACTTCTTTAGCTTCCTTAAGTCCTAATCCTGTTGCATCCTTAACAGCCTTGATAACTTTAACCTTGTTAGCTCCAACTTCTGTTAATTCAACATCGAATTCTGTCTTTTCTTCAGCTGCTGCTCCAGCATCTCCTGCTGCTGCAACTACAACACCTGCTGCTGCAGATACGCCAAATTCTTCTTCACATGCTTTTACTAAATCGTTTAATTCTAAAACTGATAAACCTTTAATTACTTCAATGATTTCTGCTGTTGTCATTGTTTAATCCTCCATATAATAAATTAATTAATTCTTTGAACTTTCGTTCAGTCAATAAAAACCTGATAATTCAGATTTATGCAACTTCTTCGTTCTTTTCAGCAATCTGCTTAATAACACGAGCGAAGTTTGTAATTGGTGACTGCATAGATCCAAGTAACTTTGAAATAAGTACTTCTCTTGATGGGATGTTTGCAATCTGAGCAATTCCTGCTGCATCGTAGCATACACCTTCAACTACACCTGCTTTGATTTCAAGAGCTTCAGCGTCTTTAGCAAATTTAGCTAATTCTCTAGCTGCTGCTGTAGCATCTTCTTTACAAATAGCGATAGCTGTTGGTCCTTCTAAGTATTCAGCAAGACCTTCGAATTCTGTTCCCTTAATAGCGAAATTAATCATTGTGTTCTTGTATACTTTGTATACAACACCAGCTTCTCTTAACTGTTTACGAAGCTTTGTGTCCTGTTCAACAGTAAGACCACGGTAGTCAACTACAACAGCTGTTGCAGCACCGTTAAGTAATTCAGCAATTTCGTCTACTATAGGTTTCTTTACTTCTACTTTTGCCATGAATGTTTTGCCTCCTTATTAAAATTAGGTTCAACCAAACATTAAGCCGAATAGATTTTCAATATAAAAACCTCTCTGCCTAGACAGAGAGGTGTATAAGTCATTAAAAATTCTTATCCCTCGGTAGGCATCTTATGATTTACGACTAATGTCACCTACTGTCTTCGGCAATTGGTATTAACCACTTTGTGCATACTAGCACACAATTATTGAATTGTCAATAATTTTATTAATTAATAACAATCAGATTGTATTAATCTATATTTGTTAATTAATTGCTTAACTTAGCAACGTTTAACTTAACTCCAGGACCCATTGTAGATGTAAGAGTTACGCTCTTGAAGTACTGTCCCTTTAATGCGCTTGGTTTAGCTTTGTTTAAAGCATCAACTAATGCGTTGAAGTTATCTGTTAACTGTTCTTCTGTAAATGAAGCTTTTCCAACTGGAACGTGGATGATGTTTGTCTTGTCAAGTCTGTATTCAATTTTACCAGCCTTGATGTCGTTAACAGCCTTTGTTACGTCCATAGTTACTGTTCCAGCCTTAGGGTTTGGCATTAATCCCTTAGGTCCGAGTACACGTCCTAAACGACCAACAACACCCATCATGTCAGGAGTAGCAACAACTACGTCAAAGTCGAACCATCCTTCATTCTGAATCTTTGGAATTAATTCATCTCCGCCTACGAAATCTGCACCAGCTGCTAATGCTTCGTCTACCTTGTCTCCCTTAGCGAAAACTAAAACCTTAACAGTCTTACCTGTTCCGTGTGGTAATACAACAGCACCACGAACCTGCTGGTCAGCGTGACGTCCATCACATCCTGTTCTGATGTGACATTCTATTGTTTCATCAAATTTTGCAGTAGCTGATTTCTTAACTAATGCAATTGCTTCTTCTGTGTCATATTGAGCTGCTCTGTCAATTGACTTAGCTGCGTCTAAATACTTCTTTCCTCTTTTCATTTAAACCTCCTTGTGGTAATAACGGATAAACCTCCCACATTTCTCAATTCATTTTAAATTACAACATAAGTCGTTTAATAACTTTTTGTTGTTCGCGATATTATTTATCTACGAAAATTAGTCTTCAACTTTGATTCCCATACTTCTAGCTGTTCCGGCAATCATGCTCATTGCTGCTTCAATGCTAGCTGCATTTAAATCCGGCATCTTTGTTTCAGCGATTTTCTGGATATCTGCTTTAGAAATAGTAGCAACTGTTTCTTTAAGTGAGTTACCAGCTCCGCTCTGGATGTTACATGCTTTCTTTAATAAAACTGCTGCAGGTGGAGTCTTTGTTACAAAACTAAAACTCTTATCCTGGTATACTGTGATTACAACTGGAATAATCATTCCCGGCTGATCTGCAGTTCTTGCGTTGAATTCCTTTGTGAATTGAACGATGTTTACACCATGCTGACCAAGTGCTGGTCCAACTGGTGGTGCTGGTGTTGCTTTGCCAGCTTCGATTTGCAATTTAATGTATCCTTCTACTTTCTTTGCCATCTTTCGGCACCTCCTAAAATTTGTGGTATTATCGGGAATCCCTCCCACTGCTCTACAAATATGTAAAGCAATCTATTAAAACCAAATGGTTCTAATCCATCTTTTTAACTTCAGTAAAATCTAATTCTACCGGAGTTTCTCTACCAAACATGTCCACATTAATTGTGACTGTCTGTCTGTTTTCATCAATGCGCTTAATGACACCTGCTGTGCCTTCCCATACGCCCTTGATTACTGCAACTGTATCTCCCTCTGAGAATTCAAGAGTAACCGGACCCTTGTTAATTCCAAGTGAGAGCATTTCTGCATCAGTAAGTGGAACAGGTTTTGATCCCGGTCCTACAAATCCTGTAACTCCTCTCGTATTACGAACAACGTACCATGTATCATCATTCATAACCATATTAATGAGTACATATCCCGGAAACATCTTCTTCTGTGTAACTTTTTTTACACCATTCTTAATTTCAACTGCTTCCTGAATCGGAACTGATACTTCTAATATCTGATCCTGCAATTTTCTATTCTCAATTGTCTGTTCAATATTAGTCTTTACTTTGTTTTCATAACCTGAATAAGTATGAACTACGTACCAATTTGCTTCTGACATATAATCACCTCTTCATTATTTTATTCTTATCCTATAATATGATCCAACCCAAACTGAATGAGCTGATCAATTAAGCTAATAAGAACACCTAAAATAACTGTGATCACTGTTACAACAACAGTCTGTCTTATAACGGATGCTTTTGTTGGCCAGATTATTCTTTTGAATTCAGCCTTCAAGCCTGCAAACCATTTTTTTACAGAGCCCTTTGACTTGTTAGATGCTTCTCCCATCTTAATCCCTCCATTATATAAAACTGACTATTTTGTTTCTTTATGCATTGTGTGTCTCTGACAGAACTTGCAGTACTTCTTTGTTTCTACTCTGTCCGGATGACTCTTCTTATCCTTTGTAGTATTGTAATTACGCTGTTTGCATTCTGTACATTCTAATGTAATTCTTGTTCTCATGGCTTAACCTCCACTTTATTTATAATCATTTTTTGTATCTTGTTTTAAGTCATTTTTTCTGCAAAAAAAAAAGACCTAGTCCTCGCTTGATTAATATAACATAATCTGTATATAGCGTCAAGATATTTTTTAAGGCTATTTTTAAGGTGGCTGTTTTTTAAGGTTACAACACTCCGGCACTTATGCATACAAAATATACTTCTTTAACGCCTGCCGCCTTAAGGATCCGTGTACACGCATCTATAGTACTACCTGTCGTATAAATATCATCCACCAATAATACCTTATTATATTCTTTTGCCTTTTCCTCATATATAGCAAATGCATTTTCAACGTTCTTCTTTCTTGCAATCCCTACAAATTCCTTTTGCGGCTTTGTATCCTCAACTCGCACAAGGCATTTTTTATCCATAGGTATTTTCGTATATCGGGAAATTTCTTTGGCATATACATACGCCTGATTATATCCTCTCTTTATTTCCTTCTTTTTAGAAACCGGTACTGCCATTATGCAGTCAATTCCCCATTGTTCAAATAATTTTCCATAACGCTTTGCAGTCTCCCATCCATAATACGCTCCATATTCTCTTGCATTTTTATATTTAAATCTATACATGGATTCTTTTATTCCACCTGCATATTGAAAAAGACACACGCCTTTTTCATATGCATGCTTATGCTCTCTGCAGTCTTTGCACAATGTGCCGTCTTCTTTAAGACTTTTTCCACATTTTGCACATTTAGGCTCTTTCATGTAAAACACTTTACCCTTGCATTTGTCACATACAAATTTGTCCTGTCCTTTGACCACTTCCCCACATACCGGACAGGTTCTAGGGAAAAATACATTTAAAATCTTCTCCTTCATTTCCTACGTAAATCTTTTTTTAATTAATTCAAATAATCTTATATTATGTATTTATGTATTTAACTCAATAAATTTCCAATAATAAACCAGGTTTTATAAAATAAACTCTAGCAAAGCATTATAATATTAATTAAAATTTATATTTATTTTCCTTTCTTAATATTTCTATTTTGTTTATTATTTGCATATTTACAACATTATTCCATTAACTCATACTGTTCTATTTGTCATTTTCTACAATTGCCGAATGTATAATCACCAAAAATCGACACAGCACTTATGCCGTTCTATTTGTCATTCTCTACAGGTTCTTTATCTGTTTCAAATGTCTGCAACTGCCATTGTAATCCTGAATACCTTTTATGCTGGTCTTCATTTTTAATCATACCTTGAAATGTATCTTCTCTTCCAACAATACATACACAACTTTTCGCTCTTGTTATTCCGGTGTACAATAGATTTCTCGTCATAAGTTGCTGATACCCTGTAACAAGAGGCATGATAACTGCCGGATATTCACTACCCTGTGATTTATGAATAGTTATTGCATATGCAAGTTCTAATTCTTCCGCTTCCCTAAATGTATATGTCACCATTTTATTTTCATCAAATTCAACTTCTAAAATCTGTGAATCGTTATTTATATTTTTAATAATTCCCAAATCTCCATTAAATACACCTTTTCCTGAATAGATACAGGCTCCATTAGGCAATCTGACTTCCCATTCAATTTGATAATTGTTTTTTATCTGCATTACCTTGTCGCCTTCTCTAAATATATATTTACCAAATTCATGTTCTTTTTTATATTTGTCCGGCTTATTAATATATTTTTGCAATTCAACATTCATATTCTCAACACCAAGAATTCCACTCTTCATAGGTGTAAGAACCTGTATTTCCTGCGGTGTTGATTTTACATAGTCAGGAAGTTTTGTCATTATAAGACCTATTGTTGCGTTCAAAGCCTCCTGAGGTGTATTTCTTCTTATATAAAGGAAATCTTTCGTGCTATTGTCTAGTTCAACTGCTTTTCCTTCATTTATTTTATGGGCATTTGTTACTATTCCGCTTTCACCCGCCTGTCTGAAAATCTTATTAAGTGTTACCACTTTAAATTTTCCGGAATCAATGATATCTTTTAATACATTTCCCGGTCCGACACTTGCAAGCTGGTTAATATCCCCTACAAGAACAAGTCTTGTTCCATGAGCTACAGCCTTAAGCAAAGAATGCATAAGAAAAATATCAACCATCGACATTTCATCTATTATAATTACATCTGCTTCTATTGGATTTGTTTCATTTCTTTCAAACTTAGCGTCCATATCCAATGAATCATCCGTTCCGGTACTTCCGTTTATTTCAAGCAGCCTGTGTATTGTCTGCGCCTGGCAACCTGTAGTTTCAGTCATTCGTTTTGCTGCTCTTCCTGTAGGCGCCGCAAGGCGGATTTCCAAATTATCACTTTCAAACATTTGTATAATCGCATTAATTGTAGTTGTTTTTCCTGTTCCCGGTCCACCTGTTAAAATTACCACTCCATTGCTTTGCGTAGCCATAACCGCTTCTTTTTGCAAATCATCAAGTACAATATTATTTTTTCTCTGGATGGTATCTAATTTTACACTTTCCACAAATTCATCCGCCGGCATTGATAAATCCAAATCAAGAAGCATTCCTGCTACATTCATTTCCGTGTAATAATATGTAGACAAAAATACAGCCTGTACTTCATTGATTTCTTTAACAATAAGTTTCTTTTCCATTACAAGGTCAATAAAATAGTTATCTAACAAATCCATATTATATGTACCATCAGCATTCTGATATTGATCTCTTAATCCAAGCAAACTAATGGTTGCCTGAATTAGATTTTCTTTTGGCAAATATGTATGCCCTGACTCTGATGCTTTAGAAAGTGCATATACCATTCCACTTTTAACTCGAATAGAAGCATTAACTTCCACTCCTGCCCTCTTAGCTATTTCATCAGCTGTTGTAAATCCTATTCCTCGTATTTCATCAGCAATTCGGTATGGATTTTTCTTTATAATTTGATAAATTTCTTCGCCATAATAATTATAAATTTTAAGACTCATCGCCGACGAAATACCGTATTTTTGTAAAAATATCATTGCGTCTCTTATATCTTTTTTTGCCTGAATCTGGCTTGCAATATCCATGGCTTTCTTATAACTTATTCCTCTGACTTCTTCTAATCTTTCAGGCTCTTCATCAACTATTCTAAATGTATCTTCTTTAAACTTGTCTACGATTCTGTCCGCAAGAGCAAGACCTAACCCCTTAATTGCTCCTGACCCTAAATATTTTCTAATTGAATATTCGTCATTTGCCGGAATTGTTTTATACGATTTCATTTTTATCTGTTCACCAAAAACAGGATGAAATACTTCCTCGCCTTCTACTTCGATATATTCCCCTTCACCAATATATCCAAATACTCCGGTTACTTTTACATCTTTTTTTCCCACAGACATAGTTAAAACAGTATAGCCATTTTCTTCATTTCTAAATGTAATTATTTCTACATATCCGGTAATAGTTTTCATCGACATATCTTTTCCTTTTAATTTAAAAGGCTGCCTTTTCCAGACAGCCTTATTATCTATTATTTTTCCTGGTTCATTTCATCCATAACTTCTAAGTATCTTCCTGTACCAATAGCGACCGCAGTCATCGGATCTTCAGCTGTCATTGTATTGATTCCCGTCTTAGATTCAATCAATTCTTCTAATCCGTCTAACAGACAACCACCACCTGTAAGAACAATTCCTCTTACCGCAATATCTGCTGAGAGTTCAGGAGGTGTATTTTCAAGCACTCCATGAATAGCTTCAACAATCTGTGTTGCCGCTTCTCTTAAAGCTTCTTCAACTTCTTCTGATGTAACTTCTATAATCTTAGGAAGACCTGTAACAAGGTTTCTACCTCTTACTTCCATCTTCTTAACTTCTGTTTTCTTAAAACATGTACCTATTCCGATTTTAATTTCTTCAGCAGTTCTTTCTCCTACTAAAAGATTGTGTTTTTTTCTCATATATCTGACTATCGCATCATCAAAATCATCTCCCGCAACCTTTACAGAAGTACTTTCAACAGTAGCACCTAAAGAAATAACTGCTATATCTGTTGTTCCACCACCTATGTCAACCACCATATTTCCACATGGTTTTGAAATATCTATTCCTGCACCAATAGCAGCTGCTAACGGTTCTTCCACTATAAATACTTCTCTTGCCCCTGCCTGGAATGATGCATCCTCTACAGCTTTAGTTTCAACTTCTGTTGCTCCACTAGGAACGCAAATGCTAATTCTTGGTTTCTTATAAGAACGTTTTCCTACAGCTTTCTGAATAAAATACTTTATCATCTGTTCAGTAACTGAATAATTAGAAATCACTCCCTGTCTAAGAGGTCTTACCGCAACAATATTTCCAGGTGTTCTTCCTATCATTAATCTTGCTTCTTCTCCAATTGCTCTTATAGTATCCGTATCTCTATCTATAGCAACAACTGATGGTTCTTTTAAAACCACACCTTTTCCTTTTATATATACTAAGATACTTGCTGTACCTAAATCTATTCCAATGTCTGTATCAAACATATCTTTCTCCTTTTAAAATTGGATATTTATGACAGATTAAAAGTTGTTGTAAAAAATAAACGCGTTATACATCTTTCAATCCCGTATTAATCACGATTTCCCGCACAAATATTATATACAATTTTATACAAAAATTAAAGTATGTTTTATTTTTTTTGCATTTAAAAATTTATTTACATCGCGTTCATATTTCGTTCATATATGTACCGTAACATAATAGAGTACTACTTAGGTAGTGCAGCATAGTTTGTATACGTCATACCCTATAATGACGTATTTTTAAGTTTTTCATACTCAACCTGGTGGGTGAAATTCCCGCCAGGTCCCCCGAAATTAACACCACATCGTAAGATGTGGTTTTTTATTGTCATAATTAAATAAAAGCCATAACTAAATGGCTTTTATTTCTTCATGCATGATTATGTGCGTATTTTTCTTTTGTTGCAAGTCCACCTCTAATATGACGTTCCGACTTATTTACATCAAGAACTTTCCTAACCTGCTTTGCCAATCCTGGATTTAACCTGCCTAACCGTTCTGTACAGTCTTTATGTACCGTGCTTTTACTTACACCAAATGTCTTTGCTGCCTGTCTTACAGTAGCATTGCATTCAATAATATAATTTGCTATTTCAATCGTTCTTTCTTCAATATATTCTTTCACTTCTCGCCTTTTGCATCATCTTTTTTTATAATGTATGCAAAAAGTGAATTTATTATGTTGAATATTTGCCCGATACATTAAAGCTTCGTTGAGACTTTTCTTTCATTATATGATAATTTGTTCAATCACGTCTGCTTATTACCATGCCGTTTTTCCTTTTTCTATCAGACTATCAATATCATTAAATGCATTATCTAATGATTCCGAATGATATATCTCATACATATCATATACATAATCTGTCAATTCTTTTTCATCTAAAATCTTTAATATTTTCTCTGCCGTTGTGTTCTTATAGTTTGCATAATGCTCTAATAAATATACAAAAAAATCCGATTCTTTACTCAATGTTATTCACCTCTTATATATTGTGAGTTTCTTGGTTCTCCAGTAACTTTTTCATTTTCCCACATATCAAATAAAACATAAGGACTCATTTTATACAATTCTGTTTCAGTATCTAGAAGCATTTGGTATGTTTCTGAACTAATAAACAACCGTATAGCTTCTTTATCAGCCAATCCGTATTTTTCTACAATAAGTTTGCCTACGTATTTGTCAAAAAATATAATTCTATCTGCACTTAATTTCATATCTGTCCACTCCTTTCAAACATCAATGACAGCAGCGACTTTTCTGTTAAAAATGCATATTGATCCGTCAAATTCTGTGGCAATAATAATTCTACTGCTATTTTCTTTGAAAATCGTCCTGACATATAATCATTAATAACATCTAATGTAGAATCATTTGCAACCGGACCTATTACCAAATCATATTTATTTTCAATAGGTAATTCTTTTCTGTTAGCTACTACAAAATCTAACCATTCTCCATCCGCACTGTCAAATTTTAGAATTTTCAAGTCATTTATTATCTTTTCATCAAAATTATATTCATTAATAATAGCATTTCCTATTCTTCTTCTCCTAGCGACAGATTTTGCCCAACTAATAGCCTGCACTTTACTTGATGTAAGATAAAATCCTGCTCCAAAATCTAATGCTCGTTTTTTTTCTAAAATTTTAGGATTCTGTACAACTACATTACTTCCATGATATAATTTCATCCTTCGATTTACCTCGTCTATCTTTTTCCATTTATAATTTTCCGCAGTTTCCTAGAATTTATTATACACTAACAAATCTCTGCATTCAATGAAAACCACCTTGTTAACACTTGTCTACTTGTATGTTTACAAGTAATTCCGTCTTTATATGTATTGCCATACAACACAAAAGACACAGTAAGAATTTTCCCTTCTGTGCCTTTTCTTTCATTATATGATAATTTGTTCAATCACGTCTGCTTATTCACATGCCTTTGTTTTTCTATTTCACTATCTTTTTTGTCACAGTCATCATTATTAGTTATAATTTCTTGCTACAAATTTCTATTTATACATTTTTCCAAATATTTTTCTTACAAGTGGACCTGCTGCAAATAACTGCCAGAAAAATGCCATTGGAAAATTAATTATAGTTGTCTGAATCCAGACTGATATAATCTGTGTTCCGAAAGCGCGTTTTATTAAAACTATAGCAACAAAGCTCATCATCGGACACATAAGCCAAACAGAAAGCACTGATATTACTAAAATAATAAATATAGGTTTATCTTCCTTAGGATTTACAAGTTTGAATGCTATTTTTTAGCTAACGGACCTGCAATAAACGTATCAAGTAAAAATGCTGCCACGCACATAATTTAGTCATTATTATACAAAAATATATTTAAATTTCCATACATACTTCGTATAACCATTCCTGTTCCTCAATATTAAGATATGGAGAAATCTTTTTATAAACAAGTTTATGATACTGTCTTAAAAGGCGTATTTCATAGTCAGACATTATATTTACATCTATAGCGTCTACATCAAATGGAACTAATGTAAGTGTATCAAATCCCAAAAACTGTCCGTATTCAGTCACCTGTTTTTCAACACAAAGCAAAAGATTTTCGAGCCTTATTCCATATTGTCCTTCCAAATAAACGCCGGGTTCATCTGAAGTAATCATTCCCGGTTTAAATTCTGCATTTTCTTCAACATTTTCTCTTAACATATATCTAAATGCATTCGGTTGCTCATGAACATTAAGAAGATAACCGACACCGTGACCTGTACCGTGTCTATAATCATATCCGATTTCCCACAGTGGTTGTCTTGCAACATAATCAAGTGATACTCCTGTACATCCTGATAAGAATTTTGCATTTGCAAGCTTCAAATTTCCTCTAAGAACAGCTGTATACATCTTCTTCTGCTCTGTAGATATATTTCCGAGGGCTATTGTTCTTGTTATATCTGTAGTTCCTTCTACATAATGTCCGCCTGAATCAATTAAAACAAAATTATCTGCTTTAACTTCATAATCTGTTTCTTTAGTTGCGCTGTAATGAACTATTGCGCCATGGTCTGCATATCCTACTATAGTTTCAAAACTTGGTGCCAAATATGTTTTCCATGATTTTCTAAATTCTTCTAATTTATTTGCAATAGATATTTCTGTCATTTTTTCTTTGCCTACATTATGTTTTAGCCAATAAATAAATCTGGTCACTGCAACGCCATCCATTATATGAGCATTAATCACATTTTCAATTTCCACATTATTTTTGATTGCTTTCAAATGCAATGCAGGTGAAAATTTATCTATAATCTTTACTTCTGGTTTTATGGAACGTAAAATACTATAATTTGTTGTTGTTTTATCTAACCATAATGTTGTATATTCAGGAATAACTTTTACATAATCATATATTTCATCATATTCTTTAATTTTAACCCCTTCTTCCGAAAGACGGTATATTGTTTTTTCATCAAATGATTTTGTATTTGCAAATAACAGACTATCATATTTTGTAATTACCATATACGAAAAGCATACCGGATTATACTCAATATCATCACCTCTGATATTTGTAACCCATGCAATTTCATCTAACGATGTCAAAAGTAATGTGTCCGCTTTTTCCTCTTCCATTCTTTTTCTTATATTAGCTACTTTTTCAGGATAAGAAACTCCTGCATATCTATCCATTAATCTCCATATAGGTTTAAATTCTATAGCAGGTCTGTCACTCCATATTTCTCCAACCAAATCCACGTCACTCTTTATTTTCATTTTTGAAATTTCAGCTAATTTTTCTGCCTGTCTTGCATTAGTTGTCTGTCCGTCAAATCCTATTACACTGCCCTCAATAAGGTTCTTCTTTAAATATTCTTCTACAGAAGGCACCCCTTCTTCTCCGGCTTTCATAAGTTTAATTTCACTATCTTGAAGTTGTTCTGCTGCCTGAATAAAGTATCTTCCATCAGTCCATAATAGTGCCTCATACATTGTAACTACCAATGTTCCTGCTGAGCCTGTAAATCCTGACATATATTCTCTCGTTTTAAAATGGTCACTCAAGTATTCTGAACCATGCTCATCACTTGTCGGAATTACATAAGCATTAATTTTATTTTGTTCCATTAAATTTCTAAGGGCTGAAATTCTTTCATTAATCATAATCTTACCACCTTTAAAATATGTTATTTGTAAAACAAAATGAATCTCTATTTTTCAAATCAATTTAATTATTTTCAAAGCAAGTTGAATCTGTTTCATAGCAGACTATTCATCTTTTTTCCCATATTTTTCATTATAATTATCCAAACATTGATATATTATTTTAGCAGCCTCAACAGGTCCGCCAAACTCCTTAACAGCAGTCTGTTTTCCCTCTAAATCCTTATATACATTAAAGAAGTGCTTTATTTCCGCAAATATATGTTCTGGTAATTGTTGTATATCCACATATCCGTTATATGTTGGGTCGCCATATGGAATTGCAATTATCTTTTCGTCATTATCCCCATTATCAGTCATATACATAACACCTATCGGATAACATCTTACAAGTGACATTGGTTCTATTTCTTCTGAACATAATACCAACACATCAAGCGGATCTTTATCATCTCCAAGCGTTCGTGGAATAAATCCATAATTAGCAGGATAATGAACTGATGAATACAGGATACGGTCTAGTATAATCAAACCTGTTTCCTTATCTAATTCATATTTTTTCTTGCTTCCTTTGCTAATTTCAATAGTTGCAATAAAATCTGATGGCTGAATTCTTTTTGGATTAATATCATGCCAAATATTCATATTTACACCTCACCCTTCTGTACATTTTGTACTACTTAACATATCTTTTTCAAAATATGACATCTCCGTTGTTACTAACTGTATTGTTATACAGAATCAAATATCATAAGAAAATTATACAATCATTTATTTTACAATTCTATATAATGTTAAATTTTATTTTGCACTATATATAGTGAAAGCTAACTTTTCGTTTATTTCAAGGCAAAAATTTCTTTTTTTGTTATGCTAATCAAATTATGTATAATCACTATTTTTTCATTATATAGAGCAATTAATATATGATTATTATTTTTTATTATGGAAACTAAATTTTAGGAATTTAATATTTATATAAAAAAACTATAATATAATATGGAAATTCAATATTTTTTATTGGGTAAACCATAATATAAATAAGTTACTTTTTCATTATGTAAACCAATTTACGGATATATATTATTTTTTCGATATATTCCGTAAAAAATATAATTATTTTCATTGAATTAGTTTTGTGCCATGGCAGATGTGTCCTTACTTATATGGTACACTTTTATTTGAAAAATTTACGGAACAATCTAAACTAACTTCGGAGTTAAAACTCCACTCAAACACTATTGCAAATATTACTTATATAAACACTTTTAATAACAAAATACAGAATAAAGAATCATTAAGAGAATTAAAAAGAGACTTAAAATATCCGGCAAATTTGTCTTTTGCAAGTCATCCGTATTTTTTTAAGTCTCTTTTATACATACTTTAATTCTTTGAATTAATAAAACTTTTTTAGTTTCTTTTTATGTACTATTATTAAAACTTTTTTAGTTTCTTTATACTTTTATGCACATTATTGCTTTCCATTTAACAATGCTTTTTAAATCGAAAAACTATCCTACTGTTCACTAATATCTTTGATTTTTTCTTCATCCCAGAATTCAAATCCTTCAGATTCAAGAACCTTTGTAGCTACATTTACATTTTTTGTCTTAATAACTGCTGCTGCGTTGATTCCACTTGAAAATGCATACATATATTCTACATTTACATTAGCATCCGCAAGAACCTTTAAAGTCTTTGCAAGTGAACCTGCTTTATGAGGAACACTTACACAAAGTACCTCTGTTAGTTTTGCAGAAAAATCTGCATTCTTTAAAATTTCTCTAGCCTTTTCAGATTCCGGAACAATCATTCTTAATATTCCGAAATCAGCTGATTCCGCTAAGGCTGCTACAATAATGTTAACATCATTGTCTGCCAAAGTCTTTAATACATCATTTAAATGTCCTTCTTTATTTTCAAGGAACACTGTCAACTGTTTTAGTGCCATAAAACTACCTCCTATAAATTACGATTTCGATTAAGATTATTTATAATAAAAACTTATTATTATAAATATCCGTTATCTCCTGCTATTACAAATTACGATTATCAATTACTCGTACTGCTTTACCTTCACTTCTCTGGATTGTCTTAGGTTCTACTAATTTAATTTCAGCAGATATACCTAAAGCCTGTTTTAATTTAGCTCCAACCTTCTTCTTCAAATCATTTAACTTGCTAATTTCATCTGAGAAGAGATTCTCATTTACTTCAACCATTACTGTTAGTTTATCTGTATTATTTTCACGGTCTACAATCATCATATAATGGTTAGAAATATCTCCACCCATTGATAATAGTGCTGTTTCAACCTGTGTTGGGAATACATTTACACCACGAATAACCTTCATGTCATCTGTACGTCCTTTGAATTTAGAAATTCTAGGTGTTGTTCTTCCACATTCACATGTAGAATGGTCAATGCTTGTTAAATCTTTAGTTCTATATCTAAGTAATGGCATACCTTCCTTTACTAAAGTAGTAAATACAAGTTCACCTAAATTATTGTCTCCTACCGATTCATTTGTAACAGGATCAAGTACTTCCGGATAGAAGAAGTCATGGTTAATATGTAATCCATTGTGTTGTTTACAATCCATTGCAACACCCGGTCCTGTAATTTCACATAATCCGTAAATATCAAAACATTCAATATGTAAAATGTCTTCAATTTTCTTTTTCATTTCTTCTGTCCAAGGCTCTGCTCCATGAATTCCGACTTTTAATTTCATATCATCAACCTTGTCCATCTCTGCAATTGTTTCTGCAAGATATAAAGCATATGATGGTGTACATGCAAGAGCTGTTGCGCCAAAATCTTCCATACACATAATCTGTCTCTGTGTATTTCCTGCAGACATAGGAACCGTCATAGCACCAATTCTTCTTGCACCAAAATCCATTCCAAGTCCACCTGTAAACAAACCATAACCATAGCATACATGAATTACATCTTCCTTTGTAAGTCCTGCCATTGTCATACATCTTCCTATACATTCTGCCCATACATCAATGTCCTTCTGTGTATATGGCACTATAGTAAGCTTACCTGTTGTTCCTGAAGTTCCCTGTACACGTACAATTTCTGACTGCGGTACTGCTCTAAGTCCGAATGGATAATTATTTCTCAAATCTTCCTTTGTGGTAAATGGAAGTTTAACAATATCTTCAATTCCTTTAATATCACCGGGTTCTACACCTAATTCTTTCATCTTCTTTGTGTAGAATGGTACATTGTTATAAACTCTGTTTACTAAATCAACAAGTCTCTCTCCCTGAAGTGCTGCCATCTCGTCCCGGCTCATACACTCATGCTTTGAGTCTAAAATCATTTCCTTTACGCTCATTATGTTATCTCCTTATGTAATAAATTTTAGCAGTATTTACGCTAACACTTTAAACTGATAAACTCTATTATACTAAAAACAATTGACTATAACAATGTAAAACTTGTTAATCTGCATAATTTCGTTACTTTTTTTGCAAATTTATTGGTGTGTTTGAACGTTATTTACAATCACAATTCCTACACATACAAACATCAGTGCTACAATAACCTGTCCACCTATCTGGCTGCTTTCTCCCGGTAAAAATAAAGCTGAAAGAATAACTCCAAAAACAGGATTCATAAATTTGTATACAGAAACTTTTGATACCGTATTAAATTTTAATAATATACTCCATATTGTATATGCTGTCGCCGAAATAAATGCCATGTAAATAATCATTATAACAACATTAGGAGTTGAAATAACTACATTTCCGCCAAGCAGTTTGCCAATCACAGCCAAAATTACTCCACCTGAAAAAAACTGATATCCACTAAGCATTACAACATCAGCGTCATTTGAAAATTTCTTAATAAATGAAGATGAAAATGCGGACGAAATCGCTGCAAGAAATATAAATCCTTCTCCCATAAATGACCATTGTCCGCCACCATTTATTCCTGTTATATTTACAATTAAAACTCCTGCAAATCCAATCAACGTACCTATTATCTTAGTTGCATTCAATTTTTCCTGATGAAAAATAAAAGCCGCTACCACAATTGCTAAAAATACACCTGAACCTGTAATAATAGAACTACGTACTCCTGTCGTATGCGCCATTCCTATATAAAAGAACAGGTACTGTCCTGATGTCTGGAATATACTGAGCGTAAAAATGTATCCTGGTTTCTTTGGAAGAATTACTTTTCTTCGTATTATGCTGTTAGTTACAATTACTAAAATACCGGCTAATGCAAATCTTATACCCGCAAATAATATTTGTGAGGCATATTCTCCTGATTTAATATCAAGCATTCTGTAGCCTGTTTTTATACATGGAAATGCGCTGCCCCAAAGGAAACAGCACACCATTGCAAGAAGACATACCACCCATGTTTTCTTGAGTAATTTATCTTTAGATTTATTCTTTGTGATTGTATTTCGATCTTCATCATTTAATTTTATAGCATTTTCATTGTCATCATCCAAAATAGTATCACGTCTTTTCTCCATACTATTCAATTCTCTATTTACACTCATATTATTTTCCTACTTCCATTATTGTGCACACAATAGTATCTTTGTGTTTATTTAAATATGTGTAAAACGCCCTTTTCATTTTTATATTATTATTTTCATCCATTATTGAATAAATTTTCTGATATGTATTATTATTTTCAAGTTGTTCTTTTACATAATCAAGATTCAATTCTTTAGCTGTTTGTTCAGGATTTTCATCCATACAATAAGTTTTCATATAGTTTTCAACACCCAATTTAAATCCTACTTTATTTTGTTCCTCTATAACTTTTGATATGCCTTCTTTATAAACTACAGGTTCACCTGTAAATGCATTAATTGTAAATATTTCCTCATACTCATTTGCCACCAAAGTATTTACTATATCTACTGCGATTCTTACTTTTTTCCGGCGTTCCATATCCTCATTTACATCAGCTATAATTGCTAATGTCTTCATTTTATTTCCATCTATGTCATACTCTGAAACAACCGTTATTTTGCTCCAGCTATAAGTACCATCAATAAGTTTAAGTCTTACAATGCATTCCATTTTACCTGGTGTCAAAATACAATTTGATACAAATTTTTTCATTTTTTCTACATCATCCGGATGAGTGTAGCCAATAATCGATTTTTTCTTAAAAATACGGTCCTGATTGCCCTCACTCATTTTATATTTCTTATATGACTCTGTCGAATAAAATGTATTATTATAATAATCCCATTCTATTATTGCTAAATCCGTCTGCTCAATTACTTTCCGAAATCTATCTTTTTCAATCTCAATCTGCCGGCTTATCTCTATACTTTTAGTAATATTTGTGGCTACAGATACGATTATATATTCTCCTTCATTGCAAATAGCTGCAAATCTTTTTCTTACCCATATCACCTTTCCATCATACCTTTCAAACTGATATATGATTTCCTGAGTCTCACCTGTAAGCATCGATTTTTCAACACATTTTTCATATTTAACCACCTTATTTTCAGGCTTTATTCTCTTTTTAATATCAGCTTCTTTATATTCATATCCATCCCTGTCCTCACCTATATTTTCGTAGAACATATCATTTGCAAATATAAGTTCTTCTTTCCCTTCTTTATACAACACAATTACCAGACTACTCCTTATAGCACTATCAATACATTGACTCAATCTTGCATAAACCGATTCTCTGTCCCATGATAATCCACCAAGTAAATCTTTTATTACTTCAAATGCTCCTTCCATTTAATCCTCCCAATATTTTTCAGTCATTTCTTATTACTATCCATCAGTATTTATACTGATTACTAAGTTTTTCTATCATATTTTTCATACCATCTACAACTTCCTGCGGTCCAAGTATCTTAACCTTGTCTTCAAATCCCGCTACCCAGCTGTAAAACATTGAACTTACAGACACATCCACATTAATTGTAAATTTATCATCTTTCTTTGGAATTATCATTACATCTGTACCAAATCTGTCTACCACTACTCCTACTAAACTGTTATCAAATTCCATCTGTACATTCTTAATATTTCCGGTAAACATTCCAAATGTCTGCTTTGTATATTTTGCAGCATCAAATTTTTCAAATTCTTTTTTGCCGTCTCTTTCTTTATTTAAAATTTTAATATCCTTCATTTTGTCCACACGATAATGTCTTATACTCTGTTTTGCTGAATCAAATGCTACCATATAGTAATTTTCATCATCCCAAGACAAAGCCCACGGACTTATATCCGTTTTATTTCCGTCATTTCTTATAACAAGTTCTTTTTTTGTGTTCCACATATAATAATCAAATGCAATCTGTTTATTTTCATATATTGCATCATGAATGGCGTCTATATTGTAGTAACCACTTTTTGAAATAGCTTTCACACGATTTGCCACATAAACCTGACGTTGCAGTTTCTTTGCTTCATATTTACTTGTAAATCCTTCTAATTTCTTAATAAGCTCTTCACTATCTTTTTTTGATATGAATTTTGACGCCTGCACTACATCTACTAACATTTTTAATTCAGAAACATCAAATTTTCTTGTTACTGTTTTATATACTGTTTCCCTATTTAATTTTTCAGTTACTATTTCATATCCTACAGTTCCAAGTTGTTCTATATCGTCGTATATTGATTTTCGTTCAGCTTTGATGCCATTATCATCTAGCTTCTTTATTATCTCACTCATGGTTATTCCATGTTCTTCATCCGTATATTCATCAAAAATCTGTATAAGATATAACAGTTTTAACTTCTGTTTGCTATTTCTCATATTCTCCTGCCCTTTCACAAAATTTATCAATCATTAAAAAAAACTGCCGCACCAAGACCTTGAAATAAATAAAAATATCGTAGTTTTGTCATATCATTAACACTCAAATGATTTTACTTAACTAAATATATATTCCAACGTCTTAATGTAACAGTTTCATATTAAAAGCTTCGTATATTATCTTTTTCTTCTTCTCCGGTATTTTCGATTTTCTTAATTACAACAAAATAACTTACATTGTCATTAACTTTCACTTCCACTCTGTCTCCAACTTTATGTCCCATAAGTGCT
>NZ_FR878189.1:39656-59722 GCF_000434315.1 Eubacterium sp. CAG:156
AGGCGATTCATTACTGATTCGTCCACTCATGGAATCACCTCTCATTGTACTTACTATTTTGTAAGTAAGGACTTCATCATCTTCTTCAAAATAAATGTCCACAGTTTTATTCAAACCTACTTCATCTTCTTTAGAATCATCTGAAATAATAGTTGCAGTTTTAAGAAGTTTCTCTAAATATCGAATTCTGCTTTCATTTTTATTTTTAAATTGTTTTGCTGCCTTATATTCAAAATTCTCGCTCAAATCTCCCTGTGCCCTCGCAACCTTAACATCTTCAAGCGCTTCCTTTCGAACTACGATTTTTCTATGTTCTATTTCTTCTTTTATTTTTTCAATATCACTTTGTGTTAACTGCATAACTCTACCTTCTATCTGTCCTCAACTTCTATATAATCATTAAAAGCACAGTTGCTTACATAAGCAGGTCTCATAATCTTATCAGCATTAATTATTTCTTCGATACGATGTGCACTCCATCCTACAATTCTTGCGATTGCAAATATTGGTGTATATAATTCTTTAGGAATATCCAACATGCTATATACAAGTCCGCTGTAGAAATCGACATTTGCACTAACTCCCTTATAAATATGACGTTCCTCGCCAATTACTTCAGGTGCTAATCTTTCAATCATACTATATAACTTAAAGTCTTTCTGTCTATGCTTTTCTTCTGCAAGCTGTTCAACAAATCTTTTAAACACTTCTGCTCTAGGATCAGAAACAGAATAAACCGCATGACCCATTCCATATACAAGACCTTTTTTGTCAAAAGCTTCTTTATTTAATATTTTTCTTAAATACTCTTTAATCTCATGTTCGTCATCATAATGTTTGCAATTATGCTTAATATCCTGGAACATATCAACAACCTTTACATTTGCACCACCATGTCTTGGTCCCTTCAAAGAACAAAGAGCTGCTGCAATTGTTGCGTATGTATCTGAACCTGATGAAGTAACAACTCTCGTTGTGAAAGTCGAGTTATTTCCACCACCATGTTCCATATGTAAAACTAAAGCTAAATCAAGAACCTTAGCCTCTAAATGTGTATATTTCTTATCAGGTCTAAGCATTCTTAAAAGATTTTCTGCTGTAGAAAGTCCCGGAAGCGGTCTGTGAATGTACATACTCTTTCCACAATGATAGTGATTATATGCATGATATCCATACACAGCCATCATTGGGAATGTACTTATAAGTTTGACACTCTGCTGAATTACATTTTCCACTGATGTATCGGATGCATTCTTATCATAAGATGCTAATGTAAGTATACTCTTTGTCAAAGAATTCATGATATCAGCACTTGGTGCTTTCATAATTACATCCCTTACAAAGTTTGTAGGTAATTTTCTTTGTGCTGAAAGCATTTTATTAAAATCCTCTATTTCATCTTTTTTAGGTAATTTACCAAAAAGCAATAAATAAGCTGTCTCTTCAAATCCGAATCTGTTTTCTGAAATAAATCCGTTTACAAGGTCCTTTATATTATAACCTCTGTAAAATAATCTACCAGGGCATGGAACTGATTTTCCATCAATTATCTGTGTAGATTCAACACGTGAAATATTTGTAATTCCTGTAAGAACACCTTTTCCATTTATATCTCTAAGACCTCTTTTTACACCGTATTCTGCAAATAAATTCTGCTCAACTGTATCATTTTCCCCACACATTTTTGCGTACTTATCTGTAAGTGCTTTCATGTTTTCTTTATTTAATGTCATATATTGTACACTCCTTTTCTTACTAACTTTCTAACTACTTCAAATCTCGCCTTTCATATATTCTTTAATATACTAATTTAACTGCATTATGGATGACCCTGAATTTCATGTTCTTTCTGCCATCCTCTTTTTCTCCATCCAGTGACCAGTCAATATCACTACTGTCTGAAATTTTAAGTTTTGAAACTTTTAATAATCTGATATGTTTATCATATATCTGATTTGTAAGTTCATTTATAATTATTCCAAGTTCGATTAAATCCTTCGGATATTTAATTAGCAATAACTCAAATAATCCATCTGCAAAATCAACTTTTCCTTCATCAATTGTCATTACACCGCCAATTGATGTGGCATTACAAATAGCCACAAATATGTATTCGCCTTCGATTACTTCATCTTCATTTTCAATCTTTAATTTCATTCGCTTAACCTGAGTTAAATCCTTAACTCCCTCTAAAACGTAAGCAAAATGTCCAAGCAGATTTTTAATATTCTGTGGTGCTGAATATGAGGCTTTTGTAAATATTCCTGCCGATGCCGTATAGACAAAATATCTGTCATTAAATTTTCCAATATCTATATATTTTGCTTTATGAGTCACCATATGCTTTGCTGCCTCAACAGGGTCTGATGGCAAATTAAGACTGTTTGCAAAATCATTTGTTGAACCCGCCGGTATATATCCTAACGGTTTTTTAAGTCTGGCTGAACGCATTCCCGCCATAACTTCATTTAATGTACCATCTCCACCCATGCAGGCAATCATATCAACCTGACTACCAAGAGCTTTCACAATCTCTGTAGCATGTTTTTCTCTTCTTGTAAATTTTATTAACACTTCATAACCATAGTCATTAAAAATATTAATAACATCTACCAGTATATCTTCTCTCTTCTTCTGGCCTGCCTTAGGATTTACTATAAATAATAACTTCTTATATTGTTCTACAATTTCTTTCTTTTCTTCAGTAACAGTCGTTTCTTTTATATCATCCATAACCATCCTCCTGAAAAACTTCTAAATTCTATATATTTTTTGCCATGCTGTAATCATATCTGATTTTCTTAATCTGTTCATAACAAAAATCTGCTATCTAATAATTTTCAATAATAAACACCATGTCTATTATTATAAAATTAATAATTTAACAATTTATGAATATTTTGTAAAACCACCGTATTTTGTAAAATTGAAGTAAAATTCTTCAACGCTGTATTTCAATTTACTAAATTGTGGTATTAATAAACTTTATACAAATCCTTTATACTTTGACTATTGTACTTTATCTAATTTGACCTTTTCCGTATATTTTGTATTTAAACGACTGTAACTCAGGCAGCCCTATAGGTCCTCTTGCATGAAGCTTCTGAGTTGAGATTCCAATTTCAGCTCCAAATCCAAATTCTCCACCATCTGTAAATCTTGTACTTGCATTTACATAAACAGCCGCTGAATCTACTTCATTTAAGAACTTCTCTGCTGTTTCTTTATTCTCAGTAACGATACATTCACTATGATGTGTGCTGTATTTGTAAATATGGTCAATTGCCTCATCCACACTATTTACAATCTTTACTGACATTTTATAATCGAGATATTCTGTGCCCCAGTCATCAGCTGTAGCTTCTTTTATATCAGGAGCAATTGCTCTTGAATCTTTATCACCTATCAAAACAACATCCTTTGTATCAAGTCTCTGTTTAATTCTTGTAAGAGCTTCCTTTGCAATATCCTTATGTATCAAAAGACTTTCTGCAGCATTGCAAACCGATGGTCGCTGAGTTTTTGCATTAAATACAATATCTACGGCCTTATCTAAATCTGCATCTTTATCAACATAAATATGGCAGTTACCAACTCCGGTTTCTATTACAGGAACCGTTGCATTTCTAACTACTGCCTGAATAAGACCTGCACCACCTCTTGGAATTAACACATCAACGTATTTGTTCATTGTCATTAACGCTGTAGCGCTTTCTCTGCTTGTATCTTCAACTAACTGAATTACGTCTTCATTCATGCCTACGCTTTTAACTGCATCACGCATAGCTGATGTAATCATCTTATTTGAATTGATGGCTTCTTTTCCTCCACGAAGAATTACTGTATTTCCAGACTTAAGGCAAAGAGCTGCAGCATCACTTGTTACATTTGGTCTTGCCTCAAATATTACAGCTATTACTCCTAAAGGAACTGAAACCTTTTCTATTTTAAGACCATTAGGTCTTACTGTCGTATTTAAAATTTTACCAACCGGGTCAGGAAGTTTTACTATATCTTCTACGCCCTTTGCCATTCCTTTTATTCTGTCGGCATTAAGCATAAGTCTGTCAAGAATTCCATCTGACAAACCATTTTTCTTTCCATTTTCCAAATCAATTGCATTAGCTTCTACGATTTTTTCTGTATTATCAATCAAAGCTTTAGCAATTGCAGTAAGAATTTTATTTTTTTCTTCTGTTGTGGCAACACTAAGTTTACGCTCAGCTTCTTTTGCCTTTACACCCAATTCTTCCAACATACCTTAGTCCTCCATAATTTACTTTTTGTTCTTAGCAACGAAGAAAGTTCCAACCTGATGTCCTTCTAATACCTTATAAATGTTATCTGCATCAAATCCGTTAATTATAATTGTATCAATGCCGGCTTCTGTTGCAATCTGTGCTGCAATAAGTTTAGTAATCATTCCACCTGTTCCAAACTTAGAGCCTTTTCCTCCTGCTATTTCAAATAATCCTTCTGTAATTTCTTCAACCACAGGAATAATTCTTGCATCTTCATTTTCATTAGGATTATCATCATACAATCCATCTATATCTGTTAATATTAATAACGCATCTGCTTTAACTAATTTAGCAACAATGGCTGAAAGACTGTCATTATCACCGTACACAATTTCTTCTACTGCTACTGCATCGTTTTCATTAATAATCGGAATTGCTCCATATTCAAATGTCTTTTCAAATGCATTTATCAAATTGTTATGACATTCTTCATGCTCAACGTCTCTCTTTGTAATAAGGAACTGACCTGTTGCATGACCAAATTCGCCAAACATCTTGTCATACATAAACATTAATTCACATTGTCCTACAGTAGCTGCTGCCTGCTTTCCTGCTGTATCTGTCGGTCTATCCTTTAATCCTAATTTTCCTACACCTACACCAATCGCTCCTGAAGTTACAAGTGCCACCTCAATACCAGAATTTACAATATCCGAAATCACCGCAACTAACGCTTTCATTCTTCTGATATTTGTCTTACCTGTTGAATGAGTTAATGTTGATGTTCCCACTTTAATTACAATTCTTTTTGCGTCCTTTAATGTTGCCATTTCTCTTCTCCCATTGTTTTATGTTTCTTCATTTTTTCGCATATGTTGTTTATTTTACCACAAATTAGGGATAAATAGAAGATTTCAGGGGGGTTTTCTTTATTATAAAAAGAACTATTTAACAATTTACTATAATAATTGCTAAATAGTTCTTATATTTTACTTCATCTTATTTTTCTATTTTACTATCTTTCTTCTCTAAAATATGATAATCCAAGACTTGCAGGTGCCTGATTATCTTTGCTCTTACGCATACTTGAAATAATCAAAACAAGTATTGTAATTACATAAGGAATCATCTTTGCAAGGTCTGTGTTTACCTTTATACCAATTACTTTTGGAAGGAACTGATATGCCCAGTAGCATAACCCAAATAAATATGAGCCCCATATTGCATGTACAGGTCTCCATCTTACGAATATAACCAATGCTACAGAAAGCCATGCAAGGCTTTCAATCGCTGTTCCTGATGCAGTAGCCCATGTTCCTTTACTGTAATCTAAAATGTAGTAAACGCCACCAAGACCTGTAATTCCTGAGCCAATACATGTTGCAAGATATTTATATTTTGTTACGTTAATTCCTGCTGCATCTGCTGTTGCCGGATTTTCACCTACTGCTCTAAGATTTAATCCTGTTCTTGTTTTTGTTAAAAACAATGTTGCACAGATGGCAACTATTAATGCAAGATACATCATAAATCCATATGAAAATAATATATCACCGACTACACCTAATTTATCACTTAAGAATGGTATTCTTGCTCTAAAAATCTTTGTAGCAAAATCAGCCTTTGTTGATACTGCTCCCTTTGGAATTACATATGTTCCAAAGAATTTTCCAAGGCCTACACCAAATATTGTAAGTGTTAATCCTGTTACGTTCTGATTTGCATGAAGAGTTGTTGTCAGGAAACTATAAATAAGTCCGCCTAATGCTGAAACTATAAATGCTGTTCCTAAAGCAACTAATATGCACATAAACGCATTTGGATTTCCAACTGATGTTTCATAAAGATAAGCTCCAACAAAGCCGAAAGCTCCTCCCATACACATAATACCCGGTGTTCCCAAATTAAGATTTCCTGCTTTTTCCGTAAGGGTTTCGCCAACAGCGCCAAATAATACTATTGAACCAAACACTACTGCAATATTAATCCATGATATTAAATTTGCCATCTGATTACGCCTCCTTACTTTCTTTTTTAGGGAAGTTTAATTTATAATTAATGAAAAATTCACTTCCAATTATGAAGAATAATACAATACCAATTACAATCTTAGAAGCATTTGCATCAAATCCTACAAACGTATCTGCGATATGAGCTGTTCCTTTTTCAAGGAATACTATAAGTAACGCAATTGCTATCATTATTGCTGTGTTAAATTTTGCAAGCCATGCTACGATAATGGCCGTAAAGCCATAACCACCTGCTGTTGAATCAGATGCAATTGAATGGTCCTGACCCGATACTGTTAAAAATCCACAGATACCACATACTGCACCTGAAATAAGCATTGTTCTGATAATTACTTTTTTAACATCAATTCCTGCATATCTCGCTGTATTTTCTGATTCACCTACTACTGCTATTTCATAACCATGCTTTGTCTTCTTTAAATAAATATACATTAATACGGTTATTATCAATACAACTGTTACAATTATGTTATTTGAACTTCCATTATATTCAGGAAGGTATCCTGCTTTTGTTCCCGGATTAAGCATTCCAAGAGAAGCCTTTGAGCCTTTCCATATGTTGTAATAATAATCAACTAACTGCATTGCAACGTAATTCATCATTAAAGTAAAAAGTGTTTCATTTACATTCCACTTTGCTTTAAATATTGCAGGTATCAATCCCCAGATTGCACCCATTACAACTGATGAAACAATCATAAGTGTAAATAATAATGGTGTTGATAATGTTGAAAAATTAACCATTACTATCGCTGTTGATAAAGCACCCATTAACACCTGGCCTTCAGCACCGATATTCCAGAATTTCATTTTAAATGCAGGTGCAAGCGCTACTGCTATGCAAAGCAATTTTGCAGTAAAGAAAATCGTTCCTTTTCTATAGTACATATTGCTAAATACGCCTTCCCACATAAGACCGAATGTTTCTCCCGGTCCAATTCCCGTAAGGCTGAATACAAATATCGTAACTACTACAAGAGACAATAAAACTGCTATAATTCTTACTGCCCACTTCTGCCATGTTGGTATTACATCTCTTTTTGTTACTCTTACAAGAGGTTCCTTTACTTTCGTTACCTGATTTGGCTTATTACTCATTATCGGCACCTCCATTCTGCAAATTTGTCATAAGTAATCCTACTTCTTCTTTTGTTGTCTTTCTTGCATCAAGAATTCCATTTTCTTTTCCGCCACACAAAACAAGAATTCTATCTGATAAGGCAAGCAATACATCTAAATCTTCTCCAACATAGATTACTGCAACACCTTTCTTTTTCTGTTCATTTAACAAATCATAAATTGTATATGATGTATTAATATCAAGTCCACGAACTGCATATGCCGTCATCAAAACAGATGGTGCATTTGCTATTTCTCTTCCTACTAATACTTTCTGAACATTTCCACCTGACATTGTTCTTACAGGGGCATTTATGCTTGTTGTCTGAACATTTAAAGTCTGTTTAATTCTTTCAGAAAGTTTCTTAGGCTCTTTATTTGATATGAAAAATTTCTTTCCTTCATCATAACTTCTCAAAAGCATATTTTCAGGCATTCCCATTGAACCTACAAGTCCCATTCCAAGTCTGTCTTCAGGAACAAATGACAAAGCAACACCACATTCTCTAATCTGTCTTGGTGACTTTTCCAAAAGACTTTCTTTTTCTCCCTGATGATTAACATATGTTATCTTGCTACCATCTTCTGTTTTCTGCAGTCCTGCAATTGCTTCTAACAATTCTTTCTGACCGCATCCTGAAATTCCGGCAATTCCTAATATTTCACCGCTATAAGCATCAAATGATACATCGTCTAATATATTAATTCCATCCGGACTTTTACAACTTAAATGTGACACTTCAAGTCTTACCTCTTTATTTTCCACTTCCGGTCTTTCTATGTTTAGTTCTACTTTTTCTCCCACCATCATTTCTGTAAGTGAAAGTTCTGTAGCATCCTTTGTTTCTACAGTTCCTACATAATCGCCTTTTCTTAAAATGGCAACTTTATCAGAAATCTCTAATACTTCGTTAAGTTTATGAGTAATGATAATAATTGATTTTCCATTTTCTTTCATATTACGCATTACTTTAAATAACTTTTCTGTTTCCTGTGGAGTTAATACTGCTGTAGGCTCGTCAAGTATTAAAACATTTGCGCCACGATACAATACTTTTACTATTTCTAATGTCTGTTTCTGTGCAACTGACATATTATATACTTTCTGATTTGGGTCTACTTCAAATCCATATTTATCACAAATTTCTTTTATTTTATCTATTACATTTTTAAGCGGCTCTTTTTCTTTTAAACCTAATATTATGTTTTCGGCAGCTGTAAATACATCAACTAATTTAAAATGCTGATGAACCATTCCCACTCCGAGTTCCATTGCATCATGTGGTGAACGAATTGTTGTTTCTTTTCCATCTATTAATATTTTTCCGCTGTCAGGAAAATAAATACCTGAAAGCATGTTCATAAGAGTTGTTTTTCCACTTCCGTTTTCACCTAATAGAGATAAAATTTCACCATACTCTAAGTCAATGCTTACATTATCATTTGCAATAGCATGACCAAAAGTTTTAGTTATATTTTTCATCTGAACAGCATATTTTTGTTCCACTTTTGTTTCTCCTTGTATCATTAGATTTTCTTAGTAAAAATGGGACTGTCGCTTCAACGATTTATATTTAATAACCGCTAAAGCGACAGTTCCTTTTTTATGTCTTATATAATTATGTCTGATTTGATTACTTATTCAATTCTGTAATTCCATCAATTCTAATCTGGAAATATGGAGCTGAACGGAATGATGATTCATCAAAGTATGTTGCACCGTTGTCATCTTTTACAATTGCTTCAACTGTATCTCCCTTGTATGTTACATCTCCTGTTGCAAAATCAATGATTGATAAATCAATCTTATTTGATGTAACAGCTCCGTTATCATCGATTTCAAGGTTTAAACCATTGTCCTCATTCTTCTTAACATTCTTTCCTGTTACTGTGAATTTAGATGTATCAAATACATGTAATGAGCCATCCTTTAACGCTGCTTCTACTTCAGCAACCTTTTCTGCTGTTCCTTCTGCACAAGAATCACCTAATTTAGTGATTGCTACTGCATCTGCATCATATCCTTCAGCCCAGTTCTGAGGAATTTCTTTTCCATCTTCATAAGCCTTGAATAATGTTGTGTAGTATGCTGTCCAATTATTTGTAGCACTTGTTAAAGCTGCTGTCTTAGCTACGTCTAACATGTCTACATTGTATCCAACTGAGAATGCTACTGTGTTACTGCTATCCTGTGCTGCCTGAACTGCACTTGGAGCACCTGTTGAATCTGCATGCTGTCCGATGATAACACATCCGTCGGCCATTAATGATTCAGCTGCTGCACCTTCACCTTCAATATCAAACCATGAATCAGTATAACTTACTTCCATTGCTACTTTATCATATACTGATTTAATTCCTAAATAAAATGCTGTATAGCCTGATACAACTTCTGCGTATGGATATGCACCAACATAACCAACTTTTACATTTCCATCTGCATCATATCCTGTTGCCGGAATCTTATCTTCATTAACGAGTTCTGCAATCTTCATACCTGCAACTACACCTGATACATAACGTGATTCATATAACTTTGTAAATGCGTTGTAGAAATTGTCACATCCTGAAATTGCTGCATAATCACCTGTCATAGCTACAAAATCAACATCTGTATACTTCTGAGCTGCTGCATACATGTAATCCTGATGTCCGTATGAATTAGAAATAATCAATTTACATCCCTGAGCTACTAACTGGTCTGCTGCCTTACTAACCTCATCTGATTCAGAAATGTTGTACTTCCATACAATATCACTATCAGATATTCCCAATTCTTTAGCTGCTTCCTTGATCCCGTTAATATGAGCTAATGTGTATCCTTCTGTTTCATCTCCAAGAAGAATTGCGCCAATCTTCTTAGCTGAGCTCTTATCACTACCTGAACCATTGTCAACTCTTTCTGCCTTCTGACCACAACCAACAAGGGCTATTGTCATTGCGCACACAAGCACTAAACTTAATAGTTTCTTCATTTGCTTTGTTCCTCCATCATAAAAAAATAATTTCTTTCTTATTAGAAAAAATACGTTTTTATTTTATCGCATACTTTTGTTATTTGTAAACAAAATTTTACTAAATTTACTTTAATTTCTTACAAAATTAAGTTTTTTCTTCACATTTCCACATCCGTGTGTCCTTTAAATCCCTCACCAAACACTTCTGTAGCGGAAGAAACTATCATAAAAGCTTCCGGATCAACTTCACTTACAAGATTTCTTACCTTTGTAAGATTCTGTTTATGCATAACGCACATAATAACTTCTGTATTTTCCATGTTATATGCGCCCTTTCCTTCGACTAATGTGACACCCATATTAAGTTCGACCATCATTCTTGTAGCTATTATTTTTCGCTTATTGCTTACTATATAAACTAACTTCGCTTCATCGCTTCCATATAGAACCTTGTCCAAAATATAAGTCGATACAACAATCGCAACTCCTGCATACATTGACACTTCTATATCTTTAAAATACAATGCTGCCGCTGCTAAAATAAGTCCATCAATTATCAGATACATTTCACCGGATTTAACCTGCCTGTATTTTTGACGCAAAACTTTAATTATTATATCGATACCGCCTGTCGTGGTTTCCATTCTAAGACAAAGTCCCATTCCTGCTCCCATCAAAGTACCACCTACCAAAGCAGCAAGAATTTTGTCATGGGTTATCACATAGCCCATTCTTTCAAACACTTCCATAAATGCTGAAGAAACCACAAGTGTATATAATGTCGACAGAGTAAATCTTGCTCCAAATTTCCATGCACCTAAAATCATTATAGGTATATTCATAATCACAATTAAAGTACCTAATGTTATTGGTATAATTCTTGTCAAAATTACTGCCGCACCTGTAAGTCCTCCAGGTGCTAAATTATTAGGATCTAAAAACATAGAAATCCCTACCGCATATATGCACGCTGCAAAAGTAATGACTATATATCTTCCTATAAACTTTGCTATTTTTTTGTTTTTTTCTTTATTTTCTATTTTCACTTTTCACCACTTTTTTACAATTCAAACTCATCATCGTCATCAAGAATCATTGTTGGCACTGCACATGCCATTGAATTCATTGAACAATCTGCTGTTCCATTAACAATTTCTTTTTTCGTTGCATTCTTGTCCTCAACCTTTACATTAATATGTCCCTGTCCTTTAGCTACTCCTGCATCTAACATTGCTACAATGTCATCAATCATCTTATCATTATCCATTTCAATTGCCTCCTTTAATTTCACTTTATTATGATACCTTTATTGTATATAATTGCTTAGAATTCAATAATTACCTGAAATTAAATACTTACTAAACAATTCTTATGGCATCTTTTATCTTAAGCATTACTTATTAATAATATTTAACTTTTTTATAAGTTTTATTAATAAATTTTGTTTGCTTATCAAGTATTAGTATAACACACTATTCAAGTCTTTAGGACTCAGATAACAAATTTCAAATTAATTTTCTATATAAAAAAGATGCTTTCCAAAAATTTCGAAAAGCATCTTTTTTATTAATTTATTTAATTTTAATAGAATTCTGACCAGATATAATTTCCATTTTCATCTACCGCATCTTCATTGGCTCCTAATCCGTCTCCACCCATGCCACTTGTCGTAATGACATCTTTTGTATCAAATTCTATTATATCCATCTCAGGACTAATATATTTTTTCTTCATCTAAAACTTCCTCCACTATCAAATTATTAATTAGCGCTATTTCCTTTTGCATAAGCATCTACAATCTCTTTCTGTTCTTTAGTGTAATTATTTTGGTATTTTTCTGACTGCTGAACACTTTTAGCAACTGTTGAAGCTGATCTAATATTGTCTCCTTTTTCATTTACTGATGCAAATATTGTTTTTTCAGTATTGTCATTATATTTGATAGTAACATATCCTACACCAACAAATTCTGTATCATAATTTGACTTATTGAGTTTTACAATTGATCCACAGAAATTACCAGTTTTTCCTTCATACCAACCACTATTTACAATATCTAACTTTGTCTTAGTATCATCTTTAACAAAGTTTTCATCAATATTGGCATCGCCTAATATTTCTGTTCTTGTTATTATTGTTCCAGTTGTTACTTTTGCACTTTCAAGTACACTAAGGTCGTTATTACCAGATGTAATATTTGTCTGGAATCTTAATCCTGTTGGAGCCGAAAGTCTAATGCTTGCACCTTTTAACATCTTAACATCTAAATTGATAGTTGTTAAATCAATATCTTTATTTAATTCAATTGTTGCACCTGGAAGATATGCAATATCATTTGTTTTGTCATAATAACCCTGTTCATTATTACCACATTTATACTCAACTACATCAGTAGCTACATTTTTTCCATCAAGTGTTACTTTATATGTTGCTTTCGGTCCTTCAACCTTTAAAATAAATGTAAGTGCTGTACCACCTGTGAGTGTAATCATATGATACTGTGTTTTGCCAACTGGTGCATCCAATAATGTAGCATCAACATAGACACAGTCAGCACCACCAATATATACTTTTGTGCTTCTAGCATCTTTTGCATTGATGTATTCAACACCATCGATGATAACAGATTTTGCGTCTCCATGAACTACACCAAATACAGCCTTAGCATTCATAATATCAGAGATGTTCCACTTATTTGAAGCACCTGCTGCATAGCATCCATCCATACCACCGTTTGTAGATGTTGTAACTGTAGCATCCTTAAATACCTTTGAACCATTTGCTGTTGTTCCAGCCATCTGTGTCCATTCTGCTACTGTAGCAGGATCAATTGTATCCTGTGTTGCAGGAGCTGTTGCATCCACAGCTAGAGGTTCTTCAACTTTAATACCAAAAGTATTTGTTTTGCCATCACTCATAACAATTGTAACAACATTGATTCCTTTATTTAAGAACTCTGTTGAAACTTCTGTACAGTCTCCCTGACAATTAAGTGCTGTTGATGGATTAGCATATTCTGTTCCATTAATCCAAACGCTTTTTACATCTCTCTGCTGGAATGTAAATGAAGCTGCATCATCTGAAAGGATACAAGCTGTACGTTCATTGTGATATGCTGCTGCACTATGTGGTGCATAAATACCATACCATACTGCCTGGCTTAATGTATGATCTGAGTTGATAAAGTATCTATTATCAACTGATCCTGCTTTTGTTGAAAGTTCTGCCCATGTTGCATTGCTAAAGTCAGCTTTTGTGTGTTCTTCAGGCGCTTTATCAGGCTCTGTCGGTTCCGTTGTTGTTTCCGGTTCCTGATATGCTGTTGTTGTGTTATTTGTAATTGCAATCTCCTCACCATTAGCATCAATAGCTTTTACAACGAGATTGTATGTAACACCCTGTTTAATTGTAACATTTGTCCAATCTGTTGTTGAACTGTCACTAGTCTTCATTAATTCATTTGTATCTGCATTGTACACTTCATATTTTGCTGCGCCACTAATAAGAGACCATTTTAAGTATGCAATACCTGTTTCATAACGTTCAACTTTTAAATTTAAGTTTGTGTTAACTACTTTTTCAGTTGTTACTGCATTTGAAGTACCACTTGCCACTACATTTCCTTCAGCATCTAAATACTGAACTGTAAGAACATATGTACCACCATTTGATACATCTATTGAATTGTCATTAGACTTTGCAACAGTATCTAATGCAGTTCTCTTTTCTGTTGGATTTGCCTGTGTCCAGCACCATCCATTTGCAGCTTTTGCCCAATGAGCACTGTCTAACTGAATGTTATCCGCCTCGTTGATAAAGTATGCAAGTGTTGCGAACTCAACGTCAGGCTGTGACCACTTTGCATTAATCATGTTATTTTCTACTGAAGCGGTAACCTCTATATTTGGTGTTTCCTCCTCTTCCGCTTTTGCTGTCGTATTATAAACAGTGATTGATGTAACAATCATTGCTAATGTCAATACAACTGATAATATTTTTTTTAAAGTTTTGTTCATTACACTTTCCTCCTCTTTTTGAACTAAAGATAGTATAACACTGGCATTTTCCACAAACAATACCATCAACAAATGAAACTTTTTTTATTTTTTAACAAAATAATTCGTTCATTTTTCTCTTAAAGCCTTTATTTTTGCACATTTGATTATGATAAAAATGTTTTTATTTGTTTTTATCGCACAAAAATATTTATGATTATATTTTTAACATTTTCATAAATCCAATTATTTTTAAGTCCTATTTCAGTTCCTAAAAAAGTACCTATTTTACTAATATTTACTGCTTTTTCAGTATTATCACTTTACTTTTAAAAACTTGGTTTATTTTATTCTATTATGTTTTTACGCAACAAAAAATGTACATTCAAGCAAAATTTGTATCATTTTTATATAATGCCTGTTTGTACATTTTTTCTTTATTTTTTCTTTAGCATCTTATAAACTTCATCCGCATTGATGTCATGTCCGTTTTCTTTTATTACATTGGCTATTTTTTCTATCGTTCCCTTATCTTCTTCTAAATCTTCAGCGATTTCTTCAATGCTTTTTCCTTTTTGCATCTTTTTATTTACCATAGATATTAACATTAACATTTCACCTTGCTTCAATCCTTGCTTCAATCCTTGCTCTATTCCAGCCTTTTCCCCATCACGATATGCGTCTCGTCTTACATAGCCCATTGTTTCTTCTTCATCATATTCCGTTAACAAACTCATAATTACCTCCGCCTTATGCTCTGTTAGGAAGTCTTGTAATATGTTATTTTTTATGCAGTAGGACACTGCATTTTCAACTGCTTCTTCCACCGAGTCATACTTCTTTTGATTTTCATTGATTCTGTCTATCAGTATAACATATTCCTTTAAAATTTGGCACTTGGATAATAATTCTTCATTATGTCCTTTGTTTATGTTAAGCACTGTTGCTGTCCATTCAAACTGACCTTCGTTCTGTAATGCTGAAAATGCATCTGATAGCCTCAATATTACTTTGTCTTTTATTTTCCGTTTTCCATTATACAACACGTAATACTGCGGCGTCGGTATTTTTATAAGCTTTTCGCTGTATATGTTAAGCTTATTTGCCTTTATGTATTTTGAAAATAGTCTTGCGCTGTAAAGAATTCCTCTTAGAGGCATGTTCGGATTCCACGTGCTTTGTTGCTCATACATTGCCATATTGCTTTGTATGATGCACGACACGTCATTTTTCATTCCCATATATATGGTGTCTTCAATTGTGTTAATTTCAAGTTCATTCTCATCTTCGTAATTCGTTCCATTCAGTGCATTAAATAATTCAAGTAAGTTTTTCTTATACTTCGTATATCCAAATAGCATGCAAAAAATCCTGTCTTTATACTTTCTGTTTATTCCCACCTTTATACCTCCTCGTCAAAGTAGTATTAGTTGCTTATTGTATGTGTTTCTTTTAATTATACATACTGTATGAGATATTTCAAGCATTTTATTTATAATCCGAGAATTGGCAAATAAAATAGTGCCATCTTGCAATGAAGCATGGCACTATTCTATATTTTTTTGTAATTATGTAATTATTTACACTACATTTTTAATTTCTAAACAACTTTTATTTCTAGAAATTTTTTATTCTTAAACTTCTTATTTCTTAACAACTTTTTTCTTAGTCCATTTGCCATAGATACGTTTATTATCAACGATTCTATATGCTCTGGCTTTAACGTAAAGTTTCTTTGCTTTTGCTAAGTTTTTACTTGAAACCTTAAAGATATAAGATTTCTTATTTTTCTTAACAAGTTTTGTCATTGTAGCTTTTTTGGCAAATTTCTTTGAAGATGAAAGTTTTACCTGATAGCCTGAAATATTGTTAATTTTCTTAAATGTAATTATTAACTTCTTTACAGATGCTTTCTTTGTAATTTTTGCACTCTTAATCTTTGCTTTGCTAACTTTTACAGCCTTTGCCTGATTCTGGCCATTTATTGTATCCTGACTTGTAACTGTTGTCTTAGCAAAATCATCTTTCCTAGTTGTTGTATCTGATGACTGAGCTTTTGTTGTTTCGCCCTGTCCATTGTTTGTTGTCACTTCACCAGGTGTTTCACCCTTTCCTGTTGTCTCACCAGGATTATCTGACTTAGTTGTTGTCACTTCATTTTTAGTAGTTGTTTCCGGCTTAGTTGTTGGTTCTTTTTCACCTGTAACTTTTATTGTTGAAGAAATACCTTTTGACTCTTTTCCATTTAATACTGCTTTGACTTCTACAGTACGGGTTCCGGCATAAATCTTATCAATTGTATAATTTCCTGCTGCAACTGATGATAATTTTAATGTTCCATCAACATATACATTGTACAACTGACCTTTATCATTCTGTTCCTGTGTTGCCCTAAATGTAACTGAAATCACATTATCTGCAGGCGTTCCTAAAACAAGGCCTGTTGCATCTGTAGGTGCATTTTCATCAACTGTTGTTTCTTCCTGTTCACTTTCATAATCTGATAAATCAGGAGCTGTAGTAGGCTTTCCATATTTTACAAGAATATAAACCTGCTTATTGCCACTAACAAGTTTAATTGTGTTATATGTATTTTCAGTCAACGTATTTTTAACAGAAAATTTGAATACTCCGTTAAGCGTACTTAATGACTTTTTATTCAAATAAGCATTCGTATTTTCTGATGTATAGATTCCCTGATATTCCATGTAAAATGTATCATTTGCATCCAATAATTTGACACCTGCATTGAAATCATTTCTTAGCACTCTATATGAAATTTCAACTCCGTTAGATACTCCAAGCGACGTATATTCACTATCATCTTCATACTCCTTAGTTGTTTCTATCTCTGTAATATCATAGTAAAGTTTCAATACAAGTGAACCATCTTCTGCAATTACGCCACTCTGAACTGTGCCCTCTACTTCAGGGTTAAATTTGTATCCCTGATATGTATTTGCTATAGCTGTTACTTCATTTCCAATCTTTCCTGACTTCTTTTCTGTATTAACAAGTGTATAGTTTCCATTTCCATCTGACAAATAATGTTCAACCTTATATGTTGATTTTGTTGTGACTTCTCCATCGCCTGTTGTTGTCATTGAATGTGGTTTTGCAACTATTTCTGTTCCATCTGAGAATGAAACTTTAACATCTTCATCTGTTGTGTTATATGCTACATATGTCATTTCGCCACCTTCAGTTTTAAATGCACACGCAAGCGGATTATCACTTGTAACTGTCAAATCAGGTGTACCATTTTTCTGCATTGCCATAATCCAATTAAATGCATGGGCTTTCGATTCACCTGCTTCCGGGTCACATTGTTCATCAAAATACTCCAACGCTTTGTCAGGGTCTGCCATTGCAAGATATTCACTCCAAATTTCATTCCAACGCTTTGGATTTTTTTCATTTTTACCATTATAATTCTTTTCATTTCTTTCTGCTGTTTTCCAGTTTGTTAAAATGAAGTCCTTATTAGCTGCTGCATAAAATGAAGCAGGAGTCATAGGTAAAATGTTAATTCCCTGTATCTGTAAAGGTTCATCAGTCCACCATGCGGCATAAGTATATTTTCCACCCCATACCATTGATGCCTGACTATATTTAGCGTTTTCGCCTTTTCCTTCTGTATACTGTTCATCTAAAATATCGCCATCAGTATCAAACCAGTAGCAATTTACTGAAGATACTTCTGTTGCATATAAGTACATTCCAAGTGATGTCAATTCTTTATTGCCTGTAGCCTGACCATATAAAATAAGTCCTGCCCATGCATTAATTGCTTCTGAACTTGATTCCTGGTTATTTCCATCACCAAAGTTTGCATGACCTGATGCCCATGAATGTCCTTCATATGTTGAAAAATATCTTAAAAATGGATATCTTGAATTTGAATTATTTTCTTCATATGTTGCAAAATCTCCAATTATTTCATTAATTACATTTTGATATTTCTGAATAAATTCAGGGTCACGCATTGCTACCTGAGCTGCTGCATTTACAAAATATCCGTAATGGAAATGATGATCTGTCATACCATCTACTGTATAGTAAGCCTGAGGGAATCCAAATAAACTTCCAACCTCTTTATCATAATAAAAATATTTGTCATCATCTTCACCGTCTGCTGTAAACCAATCAGCCAATTCATTTTCTATACCTTTTAATAATTTATCAGCTGATTGTGTATCTCCACAAGCTTCTGCTGCTTCCATAACCTGAATTGCACGATTCAATTTCTTACCTGTGTCGTATGTGTTTACTTCATATGACTCTTTTGTAAGTCCACCATCATCTGTAGGACCATATACATCCATAAAATCATTTACATACTGTCTAAGTGTAGCTTTGTCTGACTCATCAATACCCGGTAATGTTGGAAGAATTCCTGTATATTGTAATGTAGTCTGATAAGAATCACCAATCAAATACTTCATTGTTCCTCTGATTGTTCTTGCAGTATAATCCATGTAGTCATATCCGCTCATATTCTTATACTGATGTGGCAAAATTCCCATTACAGTACCATCTGCTCTACTTTCAGCCTTTTTATCAACTGTATATTTGTATGTTGTCTTAATTTCAGCACCATTCTGTGTAAATGATGTTTTTGTACCTGTTATAAAATTATAAGCATATGGTGCAAATGCATCTTTAACTTTCTGCGCATCTGCATCCTTCTTTCCATTTGATTCCAATAACCATGCCATAGACATATAAGTTCTATCTGATGGTAATGTGAATGTCAAATCACCCATTTTGTTATCAGCATATTTTGCTGTTGCATCTGTCTGTGATACTTTTGTACCTTCAGGCAAATATACTGCATAGTAATCATAATCACTATATCCTGATATTAAATCTGCATTATCATATACTCTGATAATTAACTGTGTTGAATCTTCTAATGTAGTTCCGTTGTAGTATGCAACTTCACTAGGAAGTGTTCTAGGTCTTTGTAATGTAATTGTATTTCCACCTTCAACCTGGAAATATGCAAATGGGCTTCCCTGTACCATTGTTGTCTTCAAATACTGTGAAGAATCATTTGCATTTTCCATTACAACGTCTGTTAACCACTCATCTGATTTGTCAACTTTTGTACTTGCAAATGTATAGTCTGTACCTACAATAAAATCAGACATTGTTCCCATACTGTTCATCGACATTACAACAGTCTGTGTATATGTATCTTTTATAATCAAAGTAGATGGTTTCGACACATACATTCCATTTGTATTACCACAATATGCCATAGGTATTGCATAAGCACATTCCCCAAATGCTGATGTACTGTAATTCCATAACATTGATGATGAAAAACCACCAACATCTATTGCATTTGTGTTTGCATCATAATTGTCTGTTGTAAATCTGTAAGTTCCCTGATTTGCCCTTGTTGGCAACTTATCTAACAACATTTTGTTTGTCTGTACAACATCTTTATTTCCATCCCAATAAGACCATGTACCTGTTACTTCTTTAGCAATACTTCCTAACTGCTCTGCCTGAACTTTTTTCGTACTTTCAGGTGCTGTAATCGGTGTTGCTACCATTGTTGCTGTAAGCAAAACTGCAACTGATTTTTTTAATTTACCTTTCATCCGCTTCCTCCTTTGTTGTATGTATTTATTAGGATTGTAAGAGTTCGTAGTATGTAACAATCCTTAAAATTTCTTTATATCTTTGTAGCAAAAAGGTGCTTTCCGGTAAAGG
>NZ_FR878189.1:59755-87814 GCF_000434315.1 Eubacterium sp. CAG:156
CCTTTTTCTTAGTGGTTATATTTTAATAGAAGTCTGACCAGATGATATTTCCCGCATCATCAACTTGTCCTTCATTAGCAGCACCTTCAGTTCCTCCGATACCACTTGTAGTTATTACGTCTTTTGTATCAAATTCTATTATATCCATTTCCGGACTTATATATTTTTTCTTCATTGAGATTTACCTCCATCAAATTACTGATTATCCTTATTTGCTACTCCAGCATATTCATCTACGATAGCAGATAATCCTTTAGCCTGTAAATATTCATAGTAAGTCTTACCTTCATATTTTTTCGTTTTATCATTTATAATATTCTGAGCAACTGTTGCAACGGATCTAATATTATTACTTGATGCATATATTGTCTTATGTGTTTTATCACTATATGTAATAGTAACATATCCGACACCAACAAAATCTGTTGTATAATTTGATTCTGCAATGCTTACAATTGATCCACAGAATGTTCCAACTGTATTTTCATACCATCCACTATTTGTGATATTCAATTTTAATTTACTATTATCTTCTACAAATTTATCGTTTACAACTCCATTTTCACCTAAAATTGTTGAAGTAGTAATGATTGTTCCTGTTTTTATAACAGTTCCGTTATTAAGTATTCCATCTAAACTAAGATCATTATTTGATGTGATTTTTGTCTGGAATCTTAAACCTGTTGGATTTTTAAATCTAATACTTGCTCCATTTTGCATTGCTACATTTAAACTAATGCTCTTAAGGTTCATATCACTTTTTACTGTAATAACTGTTTCAGGAGCATATGCTACATTTTTATCAACATCATAGTAACCCTGCTCATTATTACTCAATTTATATGTATTTCCATAAGATATATCCTTAATTTTCTTACCATCTAATGTTATTGCATATTCTATTGCAGGCACCTGCACTTCTAATTCAGATACAGTAGATTCGCCATTTGAATTTACTGCAGAAACGCCAAACTTATATGTTTTACCTAATTCTATTCCTAATTCATCTATTGTTATTGTTTCACCACTTGCCGCTACTTCTTTCTTAAACGTTCCATCTACATAAAACTTATAACTTGTTGCTCTTGGTATAGGTGCAAATTTTATTAAATAACCTGTTTTTGAATCATTAAGTTCAAAAACTAATCCTTGTGGTGCTGCCGGTACTTCGTCTGCTTTTATTACAGGTGTTGTTACCTTTATGGTAGACATCTCTGATTCACCCTTTGAGTTTACTGCCTTTACACCAAATGTATATTCTGTTTCTGGTTCTAATCCAAGTTCTTCAAATGTAACTATTCCACCATTAGAAATATCTTTTATATATTTTCCATTCAAATAAAACTTATAACTTGTTGCTCCTGGTACATTTGCAAATGCTATTGTATAATCTGTTTTTAAATTATTAATATTAGCAACTAAGCTTGTTGGCGCTGCCGGTGCACTAAGTACAGGCACAGTATATTTTGTTGTTGCTTTAATTGATTCAATATTTTCAGTATTTACAGAAGTAACTCCAAAAGTATATTCTTTTCCCTCTTCAACATTAAGTTCTGATATACTAAATGTTTTATTTTCAGGAACTACTCCAATTTTTCTTCCTCCAACATAAAAATTATATGTTGTAATACCATCAACTTCATCAAATGAAATTTTACATGTTTTATTTTCTTCATTAAATGCTATTGCTAAATTTGTTGGTGCTGCCGGTCTTTCTACTTCACTACTTTCCTCTCCACCACTTGATGGATTGCCTGCTTTAATAATTATTCGAAATGTATGGCCATCTACAGCACTAGTAGCCTGAAATACATTATATGTATTATTCTTTAAATCTGCATACTTAATATATATTCCTGCCCCAGGTGCTTGATTAAATGACTCATCATTTAAAGTTACGTTTGTAAAGTTCGGCCAAATAGGTTTGGTTCCTGCTGCAACTTGAGGAATAATCAAGAACTGATCACCCTGATCTTGAACCATTTGGAACGGAAAATCATCATTTCCTGCAGCTACCCAATAGTCTTTATCTCCTACTTGAGTATATTTTAAATCTTTATACTCTGTATCTGCCTTTACCTCTCTTGGATTGTAAATCGTAAGCGATGTTACAATCATTGCTATCGCACATATTATTGCGATTACTCCTTGTTTCTTCTTTGAAATAATATTCATGTTTTTTCCCCTTTCAACTAAAAATCATGTCGAACCCTTTACGGTTCTCTCATTTCCTTAGACAATTTTACCAAATTAAAACAGTTTTTTCAATTCCTCATAGTTAGTGTTGTACACTTTTTATTTATTTTTCACAATTTATTTGTTTATCATATAATTTTTGCACAATTTTTATCCAGTGTTCTTTCTTGTTTTTTGTATATTTTTCACATTCTTCAGCTATTTTTATCTTTTTTGTATTAGAAATGTTTTTATCTTTTTTGTAATATTGCACAATTATTGCAAAATAATGTTATCGCAAACACAGAAAAAATGTTATTTTAGATTTATTGAAATGTTTTTATAATTTACACAAAGCCTTCAATTTTATGATGCCAGAGTCAAAAGGTATAAGACCACATAAGCTTACTCTTAAGTGGTTGAAGAACCTTAGAACTCTGATATCTTTACTTTATTTATTAATTTTCTTTCCCAGCATTTCCAGTTCTTCCATTTTAACGCAATTTGGTATTGTGTTATTTTTTACCATTAAAACTGCATCATCGTATTTCATCCATACAACGGACTCTAGTTCTTCTTTTTGTATATTGAATTTATCAGCTTCCATATTTCTTTCTATATAATAGATGTTACTTACCTGATTATCTATAAATTCTTCGCCGTAAAATACATTTGTTCTTTTCCCTACCGTTTGCCCACAATACACAAACTCATCTTCTTTAGCATCAATTCCAAGCTCTTCCTTAAGTTCTCTAATTGCAGACGGAATAAAATCCACTCCTGCCGGAATATGTCCTGCGCTTGAGCAGTCAAGACACCCCGGATGCGAGTCTTTGTTTTTACTTCTTTTCTGCAAGAGAATTTCCATACTTCCATTGTTTTTGCGAACCACCCACACATGAGACGTTCTATGTCTTACTCCCGTTTTATGTGCTACAGTTCTTTCAACTGTTTCTCCTGTCGGATTTCCATTTTCGTCTACTATATCTAGTATTTCCATATTTTATTTTCTCCTTTTTTTAATCTTCTTAACCGTTGACCATTTAGTGTATATTTTTCCACTGCCTGCTTCTCTGTAACCACGTACTCTAAAATAATATGTTTTCTTTTTACTTAATTTGCTAAATTTGCATGTTGTCTTTGTTGTTGTCTTTTTTTTCTTTGATGCAAATTTTTTATTTGTCGAATATTGAATTTCATATCCCGTTGCTTCCACTATTTTTCCAAAACTAATTTTACTTCTAGTTAGTTTTTTAATCGAAGTTCTATAAGTTGTAAATTTCGAATTTACTGTTTCAGCTGACGCAACACCTTCTATTCCATCTTTGTAATCATCTGCTGCCATAGGGTAAGTGGCATAAAATTTCTTTGTCTTGTAATCATCAGTTCGTGTATGGTCTTCAAATACATCGCCTTTTAAGAAATATTCATATGGATGACCAAGTTTGTAATTTGCCGCATCCCATGTTGCATCCACATTGTAATACAGATTTCCCAGTTTAACTATATTCCATCCGTGATATACATCTGTATTTGTTCCATGGCCTGCTATCACTCTGGATGAAATCCCCTGCATTTTTGCCAATCTGTAAAACAGAGTTGCATATCCCTGACATACTGATTTACCTGTAGTCACTGCTGCATAAGCCGTAAATTTCATATTGTTATCGCTGTAATCATATGTTACATTGTGGCAAATATAATCATAGATAGTTTTTACTTTTTCATAATCTGTTGTTGTTTCCGTGAAGCCAAAACTCTCATTTATTTTATTTAATTCTTGTGTCAACATCTGTTCCTGTTCTAAAGAAATAAAGTAATCTACATTAATTGTGTATTTTGTATAATATGTATTGCTTCCCTTCTCTTTACGCATAAGGGCGTTGTAGCTTGCTGCCATGCTTGACATTTGCCAATATAAATAATCTCCTTCGTCCGGATTTGTAGTTTCTGCAAATGCATTATTCCATATTCGATTAAATACTGCATACAAATCTTTGTCTTTTGTTCTTACATATACTGTTACTGTATTTGTGTGTGCCTTTACCTGTTCCCTAATTTGCGCTGAGGCATTTGCTTCGTCTGATGTATATTTTGTTACATCTACTCTGTATGGAATTTCTAACGCTGATACTTTGGTAGGTGCTGCTATAGACGAAAGCATAAGCACCACAGCTATAATTATTGAATATATTCTTTTCTTCATTTCTTCCCTCAAATTATTTATTTTATTATAGGGCTGTTACACTAACTTTAATTAGCACAACAGCCCCATTCATTATGTTTATTATTTTGTTTTCTTATATTTTCTTATATATGATGCTCCATCATAAGATAAAACTCTCTTGATTTTCTTAGAAGTTTCTCTTGTAAGAATGATTTTATAATTATGAACATCTTTTAATTTGTACTCAACTCTTTCAGATGCAACATAAATATGTCTTACTTTTTCTTTTGAGCTTATAATTTTATCATAATCTAAATATGTGTCAGTAACCTTTAAGCACAATTCGCCTTTGTATAACAATGTGCTTATTGTCATTGTGTAATCACCCTGGTCACCTTTCATTTTCCAGTTTCCAACCCAGTTAGAACTTGCTGCTATAAACTCGTCCATTTCTTTATAAAGTTTTCCAGCCGGTTCATAATCATCTTTAACTTCTTTTAATGTGCTTAATGCTGAAGCCAAATCTCCTGCTTCTGCAACCGGAACAGCCTTTTCATAAATAATCTTGCCATACTGTGCTGCACTATCTGCGTATCCTTTTATTAACTTAAATACTGCAGTTGCTTCGTCTACATTTCCTTCTGATAAAACTTTCATTGCATAAGCGTATCCGTATTCATCGTATGCTGCTTTTACATTTTTATCTGCTTCATAAACGGCATTGATTGTTGACCATGCTTCTGTTACATAAGCTAATTTATACTGTGCTAATGCTATTCCTGTCTGGCAATTTAGTTTTACTTTATCTTCTGTTGCTGTATTATATCCTTTTGTATAATAATCCAATGCTGCTTCATACTGTTCACCCTGTGCTGACTGCTGTCCTAAATTGTAGTAAGACTGTGAAAGTAAATTATTTGTTCCTTTGTAGCCTGTTGTTTTTTCAAAATACTTTAATGCAGTTTCAAAATCCTTCTGGTTAAATGCAAGAAATCCAATCTGATAATTTGCTTCCTTTAATACTTCTTTACTGTTTCCAAATCCATGAAGGTTTTCACAAATTTCAATTGCTTTCTGGAATTCACCCTGATTGTTGTATTCTTTAGCAATTTTAACCTGATGATTTGGTCCGATTACTGTAAGGTAAACTATTGCAAATATTATGACTGCTACGCTGGCAATACAAGCTGCAATTGCTGCTGCCATTTTCTGTTTCTTCTTGCGTGCATCTTTTCTTTCGCCTTCACGTTTTTTTCTTTTCTCTGTTCTAAGAGTTATATCATATTTTCTCTTAGCGTAATCGTACATTTCTTCACAGTTCTTGTACCATCTTAATGTTTCAAGAATCTCTACAACTTTTTTAAGATTTTCGGAATCCTCTAATACAATCAACTCTTCGCATTTATTGTATTTGTCTTCGTATTCCTGATCCATCTTTTGTCCAAATTCTTCAGGATTAGTTATCTCAGGATGTGCTTCAAATATATCATCCTTTATCCATTCACTTCCGTCATCTTCGCATACAACTTTGGTTATTTTTAATTTAAATTTCTTTGCCTCTTTATCTTCTATTGGCAAATGTACATTGTTTCCAAATTTTGCTCCCGGCTCTAAATGAAGTTTCAAATACTGATGCTCCATTTCTAATATATTTTCTTCTGCTTCATCTGATGCATAAATTGTCAAATCTACTTCTGACAAAACAGCATCACAGATATTCATAAAATTAATTGTTAAAAGATTTCTTTCGCTTACAGTGTCATACTGCAATACGCCTCCCTCTATTAGGACAGGACATCCGTAAGTCCACTGATTATTTTCAAGTGTTAATATATCTTCGTATCTCTCAGCCATCTTTTCCTCCTGGATAATATATATTGCCCCCGCCCTTCGGTCGGCGGCTATTCGTCGGAAACATTTATAGAAAATGAACTTCGTTCATTTTGTTTCCTCCTCTTGTTATTACTTGTGAAGTATTGTTTTGATGTGTTTATTTTATAGACTTTTTGTTTGTTACGTATTTATTCTTTTTATCTAAACACATCCGTAATTTCTTCTCAATTGTATTTTTATATTTACATCTTTTGTATTTTACCACAAATATCATTCATAAGGAAGAGTTCATGTTGATTTGAATAATTAAGCTTTTGGATTTTTGGGAATATTGTGGATTGTTTCATGGCGAAAGTGTTCCAACTTATATGGTACACTTCAATCACTTGAAGCATAATAAAACACTCCATTCTAAGATATTCAAGTTAATCTATAATAACTTGTTTCTTCGAATGGAGTGCTCTCTATAATTACATTCAAATTCCTATATTTAAATAGTAATTTCCATTATGTTACTTTAACTCCTATATTAAAATAGCAATTGCCATAATACTACTCTAATTACTATATTCTTTAAATTTCTTCTCAGCTGCCTGTAACTTGTCATAATTAGTTACATATTTTTTAGCATCTGAGTTGATTTTGTTGTACATATATCTTGCATCTTTTATTGTATCGCCACTGTTCTTAGTTACATTGCCGATGGCATCAATTGCTTCAATTGCAGCCTGAGCAATTTCAGAAGAATTCTGGTATGTAACTGAGCCGGATTCTGTTCCCGGAAGTTCATATACAATTACAGGAGTTCCTTTTTCAACATATCCATAAATCTTTTTTGCAGTAAGATATGGGAGATTTATACAACCATGAGAACCATCTGTTTTGTAGAAATTGCTTCCAAACTGGCTTTTCCATATTGCATCATGCATTCCTATATCTTCATCAAATGGCATCCAATATGATACTGTTGACTCATATGTTTCACCTACAAGCACTGAATATCTTTCCTTATATGTAATTCCATAAGTACCTGTATGTGTTCCATGATTTGTTGAAATATTACCTGAAACAAAATCAGTATCTAAAACTTTCTGACCATCTTTGTATACAAACAAATGTTGTGAAGTCAAATTAATTTCTACATATGAATCTCCATAATCTTTTTCACCATGACTTGCAGCCTCCTGGTAATAAACAGGCTTTCTTTCACCGCTTTCACCATTTTCAATCTGCTGCATTAAGCCCTCAGATTCCTTAGCTGTATTAAGCCACCAACCGTAATCACCGCCACTAACTTTTACAGTCTTTCCATATGTTGTTTTAAATTCTCTGTTTGAGAAAATTGTGTCGTACTTCTTTCGTATTGAGTCAACAAATTCATCAACTTTTTCCTTACTTAATGAAACATTATTTCCATCAACAACAAGCCAACCTGAAATAACACTTCCGTCAACGACTTCCTGAGTATCACCAAAATTATATGTAATTGTTGTTCCCGTGTATTTATTTAACTGATCTAAAACTGTTGTAAGCTGTTCACTGTCAGATGCAATCTTAGGCACGCGATAACATCCTTCTTTATCCAAATCAACTTTTTCTTTTAAAGAAGAAATAGTATTTTCAAGGCACTCAATTGTTTTCTTTTTATTAAGAAAGTTCCCTTGCTTAGCTTCAACTATTGTATATCCGTTATTATAATCAGATATAGATGCATTAGTCGGCTTATCAGCATATTTAGAATCTAAACCTTTTAAGTTCTTTACAAATTCAGCAAGTTTGTCGCTATCATATTCTATCATCTGCTTCTCTTCATGATTTGTACCGGTTGCAGTAAACCAAACAAATTGATTCTGCTCTTTTACAAGATTGTCCAATGACTCTCTTGAAACTACTTTCATATCAATATCTTTTCCTGCAAGAGTTTCAATATATGTAGCTGACTTTTCTTTACCTCTTTCAGTAATTGTAAGTTCATAATCCTTTATAGCATTTTCAACTTCATCTGCTGTCAATTTAGATACATCTATTCCGTTAATATGTGTTCCCTTGTAAAAATGAGTTGTATAATAAACCGTTCCATTTACATATATTGCCACCAAAGCTATGCATACTATTCCTATAACTATTCCTATATATTTTTTCAAATTAGAAAAAACAGGCTTATTTCTTTTTCTCTTCTTTACAGGTTTCTTTGATTTGTATCCTTTTCCACTTACACTCTCGTATCTGTCTTTTTTGTTGTTCTCCATTCGCACTCACCATATTCTTTTCATAAGTATATTAGAATTCAAGTAAAAAAATGATATAAGTTTGTATACTCTTCTTACTATACAGACCTATCACATCATAATTATATCTTAACAGTGAGAAAATACAACCGTATGTTCTGTTGAAAAATAATTTTGTTAAAATTGCCTATTTAACTGCCTATAAAGCTATTTTTTTTAACATCTTTTACTGCTTATAGCATATTTAAAAGTAATTTTTTATAATATCTTTTACTGTTGATATATCGTTAATTTTATATGCATACGCTCCACAAAATATTAAGCCTTCATCAACATTTCCACTTACGGCATTTATCAAAGCATCCGTGATACAATAAGGTGTCTCTAACATGTTGCATGTAGATACACATTGATGACATTTTATAGGTGCAATTCTCCCCTCTTTCTTAACCCTTTTAAGAAATTTGTTGTTTATTGCTCTTGCCGGCATTCCAACCGGACTTTTTATTATTTCAATATCATCTTTTTTACAATTCACATATGCCATCTTGTAATTTTCATGGGCATCACATTCTTTTGTGGCGACAAATGGAGTTGCCACCTGAATTCCTGATGCACCTAATTCGAATATACAATCTGCATCCGATTTATCATATATCCCTCCTGCAACAACAACCGGAATATCTTTTTCACATTTTTCTTCATATGTGTGTACAAAATCTATAATATCTTTTATTTCATCTGAGTATAATTTTGTTTTTGCCCTATTATCAAATTCTAAATTAACAGAATTTGCTTTCTGGCATACATTTATATTATTCGTTTCTGTTTTATTATACTTGTCTGTATTTTCTGGTTCGTCATTTCGGCATACATTATATTGTTCAATTTCATCCGGTTTAAATCCTAAATGCCCACCGGCATTTGGTCCTTCAACTATAACGCAATCAGGAGTCGTGTTATAATTTCTCTCCCATCTTCTAAATATGATTTGCGCAGCCTTTTTAGATGAAACTATCGGTGCTAATTTCACTTTACTTTTCCTTGCAAGTTCAGGCAAATTGAGTGGAAGCCCGGCTCCGGATATTATCATATCAACGCCTGCATCGATTGCAGCTTTAACATATTTATCATAAAATTTTGTCGCAACCATTATATTCGTCGCAATTATTCCACCATGACTGATTTCTTTTGCTTTCTTTACTTCTTTTTTTATTGCCCTCAAATTTGCTTCTATCGGATTTCTATCCCAGTCAGGCTCTTTATAACCTATTTGTGCCGTGCTTATTACACCTATTCCTCCCTCAAGCGCCACTGCCCCGGCAAGTCCTGAAAGACTTATTCCAACGCCCATTCCACCTTGAATGAGTGGAATTTTTGCCTCTAATTCTCCAATTTTTAATGATTTCATTTATATCTCCATATTTAGTTTGCCTAAATTTGTGTAGTGTTTTCATTTTTTTGTTTTTTTCAACTCAACTATTTATGTTTTCGATTTTTTATTTTCCAACTCTGCTATTTATGTTTTTGAATTCATATATTACATTTTCCTGAATCTTTCATATCTTTGATTTCTGATATATTCAGGATTTTTGTCTTTGTACTCATCAGCAAACTTTAAAATTTCTTTTTTTATTTCTTCAGCTATTATATCTACATTTTCAAGTGATGCCTGCTGTTCTTCTTCAATAATCCCATCAATTATACCTAGTTCAAGCAATTTATGAGATGTGCATTTCATCACGCTTGCAGCTTCATCCGCTCTTGAACCGTCTTTCCAAAGAATTGTTGCAAATCCTTCAGGAGAAAGTATTGAATACATTGCATTCTCAAGCATTAAAACTTTATTTGCCACTGCATTTGCCAAAGCTCCTCCGCTTCCTCCTTCGCCTATAACTATTGTAAGAACCGGAACTTTTAGTCCTGACATTTCAAATATACTTTTTGCAATCGCTTCTCCCTGTCCTCTTTCCTCTGCCTCAATTCCCGGATATGCTCCCGGCGTATCTACAAAGCAAATAATTGGGCGGTTAAATTTTTCTGCCTGCTTCATAAGTCTGATTCCTTTTCTGTATCCTTCAGGCGATGGCATACCAAAATTTCTGGTAATATTCTGTTTTACATTTCTTCCTTTTTGCTGAGCTATTATTGTAAAATAGCTGCCATTGATTTCACCAATTCCACCTACAATTGCTCCGTCATCTCCATAAAATCTGTCACCATGTAATTCTAAAAATCTGTCAAATATTTCATTTATATAATCAAAACTATATGGTCTGTCTTTATCTCTGGCTATTTTAACACGCTCCCATGGCGTAAGTATTTGTTCCATTTCTATGCCCTTTCGCTTTGCTTAATTAGATAAAATAAGAAATTCCAATGTTTTCTTCAATCTTGTTCTAGTCACAATTTTATCTATAAATCCGTGTTTCAATAAAAATTCTGCCCGTTGAAATCCTTCAGGAAGTTTCTGATGAATTGTCTGCTCAATTACTCTTTGTCCGGCAAAACCAATCAATGCTCCCGGTTCAGCAATTATTACATCTCCGAGCATTGCAAAACTCGCCGTAACCCCTCCTGTTGTTGGGTCAGTTAATACTGAAACATATAAAAGTCCTGCTTCATCATGTCTTTTAACTGCCTGGCTCGTTTTTGCCATTTGCATAAGAGACACTGTGCCTTCCTGCATACGGGCTCCACCTGAACAGCAAAACATAACAACCGGTAATTTTTCTTCAGTTGCTTTCTCAAATAATCTTGTAATTCTTTCTCCTACTACGCTTCCCATACTTCCCATTATGAAATCCGCAGACATTACTCCAATAGCAACTTCTTTTCCTTTAATTGTTCCTTTTCCTGTAATTACAGCTTCATCAAGCCCTGTTAACTTTTGTGCTTTTTCTATTTTTTCAATATAATTTGGAAACTGTAATGGATTGTCCGTTACAATTTCCTTATCCCATTCTACAAAGCTACCCCTGTCTAACACCATTTCAATTCTTTGTTTTGCATTTATTCTGAAATAATGTTCACATTTTGGGCATACATATTTATTTGCCACTAAATCCTCAGAATAGATTATTTCCTTACATTTTGGACAACGCATAAACATTCCATCAGGAACATTTGACTTATTGCTTTCATTCTTTACTATTCTTTTCGGAGTTTTTTTCAACATTTCTTTTAACATTTTTTAACCTCTGATTTCAAAGCGTCCATATTTTTACAACCCATTTTTATCTCTATCCCCGGGCGTCATAATTTTTATTGTCTTTAGCACATGACTATTCATTGCAATGATTTTTAACCTCTATCATCCAAACGTCTGTTGATTTCCAGCGCATTCCCTTTGGCAAATTCATTTGAATTAATAATTTCATACTGTAAATCTAAATTCGTTTTTATCCCATCAATTACAACTTCCCCTAGCGCACTTCTCATTTTCTCAATGGCCTCTTTTCTGTCGTGGCCGTGAACTATTATTTTTGCCACCATCGAGTCGTAACACGAAGGAATTTTGTACCCGTGAAACAATGCGGAATCTACCCTTATTCCATTTCCTCCCGGGAAATGAAGTTCATTTACGGTACCTGGGCATGGGATAAAATGATTGTCAGGGTCTTCTGCATTTATTCGACACTCTATTGCACATCCCGAATGTTTTACATCGTTCTGTGTCATTGTAAGTTTTTCACCTGCTGCTACCATTATCATTTCTTTTATCAAATCAACTCCTGTCACCATTTCTGTCACAGGATGTTCTACCTGAATTCTTGTATTCATTTCCATGAAATAAAAATGTTCACCATCTTTATCAAGCAAAAATTCTATTGTTCCTGCACTGTAATATTTTGCAGCCTTTGCGGCTTTAATTGCCGCTTCTCCCATTTTCTTTCTTACTTCTTCTTTTAAAACAACCGAAGGAGTTTCTTCAACTAACTTCTGATGTCTTCTTTGAATACTGCAATCTCGCTCTCCTAGTTGTAATACATTTCCAAATTTGTCCCCTATAATCTGAAATTCGATATGTCTTGCATTTTCCACAAATTTTTCTATATACATCTGGTCATCACCAAAGGCAATTTCTGTTTCTTTTTTTGCAGTTTCAAATAATTTTACAAAATCTTCGCTTTTTCTTACTTCCCTCATACCTTTTCCGCCACCGCCGGAAACTGCCTTTACTATTACCGGATAACCTATTTCGTCAGCTATTTTCTTTCCCTGATAAGCATCTGTAAGAGGCTCATTTGTTCCTGGGACTACAGGTACTCCTGCTTTAATCATAGTTTGTCTTGCTATAGATTTATTTCCCATATTTATCATACTTTCTACTGAAGGCCCGATAAATTCTATATTGCATTCATTACATATTTTTGCAAATTTGCTGTTTTCTGATAAAAAACCAAATCCAGGATGTATCGCATCTGCCTTTGTAGCAATTGCTGCACTTAATATTTTTTCTATATTTAAATAACTATCTTTTGATTTATACGAACCAATACACACACATTCATCCGCAAGTTGTGCATGAAGTGCATCTTTATCTACTTCTGAGCAAACTGCCACTGTTTGAATTCCCATTTCTCTACAAGCTCTTATTATTCGAACAGCGATTTCGCCTCGATTTGCTATTAGAATTTTTTCAAACATCTACTTTCTCCTTTTCGACTAACAACATTTTCACTGTATTGCAAATACAAGTTCTGCCTGTGCGCAAAGTTCTCCATCTACATACGCTTTTCCTTCACCTATACCAAGTGGTCCACGCACTCTAGTCATTTCCACTTCCATTCTAAGCACATCTCCCGGAACAACTTTTCTTCTAAATTTAGCGTTTTTAATTCCACCAAACAAAGGAGTTTTTCCTTTATATTTATCGTCTGATAATAAACTGACAGCTCCTACCTGTGCCATTGCTTCAATAATAAGCACCCCCGGCATTACAGGTTGATCTGGAAAATGTCCTGCAAAAAACGGTTCATTATAGCTTACACATTTAATTCCTACTGCTCTCTTTCCTACTTCCATTTCTTCTATTCTGTCTACAAGTAAAAACGGCTGTCTGTGAGGAATTATATCCATTATTTCCTTTGTGTTTAACATATTAATCTCCATTCTGTTGCAAATACGCAACTTTTTTAGCATTTAAGATTCATTATTTCTATAAAGCGATTCTTCACTTTTCTAATCTTCTAATTAATACAGTTTCTTATTTGCTAACTTTTACAATTACCTGTCCATACTCTACTAAATCTTCATTTTCAACCAGAATCTCTTCAACTACGCCATCACATGTTGCACTAATTTCATTCATTAGTTTCATGGCTTCAATGATTCCTATTGTTTGACCTTTTTTTATTTTGTCTCCCACCTTAATAAACGGTTCTTCCCCCTCAGCTCTTGCCGCATAAAACGTTCCAACCAAAGGACTTTTTATTTCTTCTAAATCATCACTTTGTCCTTCATTTTCATTCACGCCCACAGTTCTAATAGTTTCTACATTTGCATCAGGCAAATTGCCGGGAACTGTTAAAGCTGCCATTGCCACGCTCTGTTCTGCCTTTATATTTAATTTAAAATTTCCTTCTTCAACTGATAATTCTGTTATTTTTGATTTATTAACCTTATCTATCAGTTTTTCTATTTGTTCATAATTCATTTTAATTTCCTTTTCATGATCATAATCATTTATTTTTTCAGCTATTATGCTTCAAATTTTTTAACCATTATGCTGCCGTTATGTCCACCAAAACCTAATGAATTACTTATGGCATAATTTACTTTTCTATTAACAGCCTCAGGTGTGTAATTCAAATCCAATTCTTCATCTTTTACTTTATAGCCTGCTGTTTTATGGATGTAATCTTCCATAACCGATTTGATACATACGATAAATTCCACAGCCCCTGCTGCACCTAACATATGACCTACCATCGACTTTGTTGAATTTACATTTAAATCATATGCTTTATCACCAAATGCTTTTTTAATTGCCATTGTTTCAAATAAATCATTATGATGTGTGCTTGTTCCATGTGCATTTATATACTCAACCTGCTCAGGTTTTACATTTCCATCTTCCATCGCAAGCATCATAGCCCTTGCTGCACCTTCACCATCTTCGGCAGGTGATGTAATGTGAAATGCATCACATGTTGCTCCATATCCTGCAACTTCACCATATATCTTTGCTCCGCGCTTTATTGCATGCTCGTATTCTTCTAATACAACAACTCCTGCGCCCTCACCCATAACAAATCCACTTCTTTCTTTGTCAAATGGGATTGAAGCTCTTAAAGGATTTTCCTGTGTTGAAAGTGCTGTAAGTGCTGAAAATCCGCCCACTCCTATTGGGCAAACTGATGCTTCCGTTCCACCTGCAAGCATAATATCTGCATCACCATACTGAATGTATCTGAATGCTTCTCCTATCGAATGTGTTCCTGTTGCACATGCAGTTACGATGTTTAAACACTTGCCTTTACAGCCAAACTGAATTGCCACATTTCCTGCTGCCATATTTGTAATCATCATCGGAACTAACATCGGGCTAATTCTTCCCGGTCCTTTTTCAAGTAACTTTTTATGTTCTCTTTCCATCGCCTGCAAGCTTCCAACTCCTGAGCCTATAGAAACACCCATTCTGTTTTTATCTGTTTTTTCCAAATCAAGCCCTGAATCTTCAACTGCCTGTTTTGCCGCTGCTACTGCATACTGAGAAAACAATTCCATTCTTCTTGCTTCGCGCTTATCCATATATTTTGTAGCATCAAAATCTTTAACTTCTGCTACAAGTTTTACCTTAAAATCCGTAGTATCAAATTTTGTTATCTCTCCGATTCCTACTGTTCCTTTTTTCACATTTTCCCAAAATGTATCTATGTCATTACCAATTGGTGATATTATTCCTAATCCGGTTACTACTACTCTTCGTTTCAAATTCCCATACCTCCATCTACTCCGATAACCTGTCCTGTAATATATCTTGCTCCATTAGATGCCAAAAACAGCGCTGTCTGTGCAATATCATTTACATTTCCAAGACAATTAGCCGGAATTCCTGATAAAATCTGTTTCTTCACATTTTCATCTAGTTGACCCGTCATATCAGTTTCAATAAATCCGGGTGCAATTGCATTTACAGTTATATTTCTGGAAGCCATTTCTTTTGCAAGCGATTTAGTCATTCCTATTATTCCTGCTTTTGAAGCACTGTAATTTAATTGTCCTGCATTTCCATGAACTCCAACTACTGAAGACATGTTAATTATTCTTCCGTTTTTTTGTCGCATCATTTGTCTTGTTACATTTTTCATACAATTAAATGTTCCTTTTAAATTAACATCTATTACATCGTCAAATTCCTGTTCTGACATTCTGAGCAAAAGATTATCTTTTGTAATCCCTGCATTGTTTACAAGAATGTCTATTCTTCCATAAGTTTTTACAACATATTCCATCATTTCTTTTACTTCATCAAATGAGGCTACATTGCATTTATAAGCTTCTGCTTTTCCCCCTGATTTAATAATTTCGTCAACAACATTTTCTGCCTTTTCCTTAGAGCCTGCATAATTTACTATTACAACTGCGTTATTTTCAGCAAATGTCTTTGCCACCTTAGCGCCTATTCCTCTGGAAGCTCCTGTAACAATTGCTACTTTATTACTTAACATATTTCTAATCCTTTCAGTTTTTCTAAATCATCCACTTTTTCAATATTTATTACCGTTGCATCTTTATTGATTTTTTTAACAAATTTAGAAAGTGTTTTCCCCGGTCCTATTTCAACAAATGTATCAACTCCATCATCTATCATTTTTTCAACACTCTGCATAAATTTTACAGGTGCTGAAATCTGTTTTTTTAGAAGTTCTTTTATTTGTGAATTATCATATATGTAACTTGCATTACAATTTGCCACATACGGCATTTTAAGTTCTTTAAGCTCAATATTTTTCAATTCTTTTTCCAGCTTATCTCCTGCCCCTTTTAGCATGGCAGAGTGAAATGGTCCGCTTACCTTAAGTGGCAAAACTCTCTTTGCTCCATTTTCTGCTAAAGTTTTTGAAGCTTTCTCTACTGCATCAGTTTCACCTGTTATAACAATCTGACCCGGACAATTATAATTTGCAACTGCTACTTCTCCTTCTGTATTTTTGCAAATATCATCAATTTTATCTGCATCCATTCCAAGCACTGCTGCCATTGTTCCTTTACCATCCGGAACTTCTTCATCCATAAACATTCCTCTTTTTCTTAAGAGATAAACCGCATCCTCAAATGTAATTGTTCCGCATGAATAAAGGGCTGCATATTCTCCAAGACTTAATCCTGCACACACGTCAGGCTTTACTCCTATTTTTTCAATCTGTTGTAAAATTGCTGCGCATACTGTAAACATTGCTGCCTGTGTATACTGTGTATTGTTTAAATCTTCATTTTCTTCAAAGCACATCTTTTCCATATCAAATCCAAGAATCTTCGATGCTTCTTCAAAGTATTTTTTACTGTCTTCATATTTATCAAAAAAATCTTTTCCCATTCCAAAATACTGAGCACCTTGTCCCGGAAAAATAAATGCCGTCTTTCCCATGTTTCCTCCTAACTTTGAGTTATAATTCATGTTTTTATTTGATACACACTTACTTTTATTTTTTTGTTCAAAAAATTTCAATTAAATTTTTATAATTTCAAAAGTTTTTCTGCCTGATTTTCCATTTCTTCAATTATTTCTTTGCAGCTTTTTGTTTCGTGTATAAGTCCTGCTATCTGTCCTGCCATAAAAGAGCCATTCTGTGTATCTCCATCTTGCACTGCCTTTCTAAGCGAGCCTAATGTGAGATATTCTAATTCTTCAAATCCTGCACCTTCATTTTCCATTTTTACATATTGTCTTGTCATATTATTTCTTAATGAACGTGCCGGATGTCCATGGCTTCTTCCTGTTACAACCGAGTCAATATCTTTTGCCTTTAAAACTTTATTTTTATAATTTTCATGAATATTTGTTTCGTTTGCCACTAAGAAACATGTACCTGCCTGAATTCCTTCAGCGCCTAACATAAACATTGCTGCCATGCCTCTTCCATCGCCTACGCCACCTGCTCCAATTACAGGAATTTCTATTGCATCAGCTACCTGTGGTATTAAAGTCATTGAAGTTGATTCACCAATATGGCCGCCTGATTCACATCCTTCTGCGATAACCGCGTCAACTCCGATTCTTTCTAATCTTCTTGCCATCGCTACAGAAGCAATAACCGGAATAACAGTTATTCCTGCTTCTTTCCACATTTCCATATATTTTTCAGGATTTCCTGCACCTGTTGTAACTACGGGAACTTTTTCTTCAACAACTACTTTTGCAACTTCATCTGCCGATGGACTAAGAAGCATTACATTTACCCCAAAAGGCTTATCTGTTAATTCTCTTGTCTTTCTTATTTCCTCTCTAACTACTTCTGCTGGAGCATTTGCCGCACCTATAATTCCAAGTCCTCCGGCATTTGACACAGCAGCTGCCAAATGATGGTCAGCCACCCATGCCATGCCTCCCTGAATAATAGGATGCTTAATTTTAAGCAATTCTGTTATTCTTGTTTTCATTTATGCCTCCACGCCTTTTGATGTTAAATAGTCAGCAACATCCTGAACTGTCTTGATATTCTGTAATTCTTCTGATGGAATTTCTACATTGAATTCATCTTCTAATGCCATAACTAATTCCATTAAGTCTAATGAATCTACTTCCAAATCTTCTTTGAAAGAACTTGTTGCTGTAATTTCTCCATCAATACTTAAATTTTCTTTTGCTAATTCAATAATCTTTTCTACCATTTTTTAATTCCTCTTTTCTTTTTGTTCCACTTTTTTAACGCGGACATATACTTATACACAAAAAAAAATAAAACCTTGCAATTTTTTTGCAAAATTTTATTTTTTGATTGCTACGCAGCTTTTCTTTTTTTGTGGATAACTCTGATTGCAACAATTATTCCTGTTGTAAGGGATGCCGCAAGCACACCCACTTCAGTAACTCTTCTTACTTTTTTATTATTCCACCATTTTTCAAATAGTGTTTCTTCAAATTTCAACTTTTCAATATCTTCGTCCGGATAATCTGTTTCAACTTCACTTATATCTATTTTACTAAATAAATCAATTAACTTGCTTTCAAAAATCGCATTTTCAATTATTGGATTACTCATAACTTTCTTCTCTCCTCTGGAATTCCTTTTTCATTTTCTTTCTAAGTCTTGATAAATATGAATCTACCGTAGTAACTTCCATATTCATTTCCTGCGCTATCACTTTGGAACTCTGTATGTAAAAATATTTTCTAATAACCAATTCTTTTTCTCTTGGTTTTAAATCATCTAATATATTTTTAAGCAAATTTACATCTTCTTCAATCATTGCCCTGTCTTCAGGTCCTTTGCTTATGGAAACATAATTTTTAAGCATTTCTTCCGCGTCCCCATGTTCAAGCATTATTTCATCTTTGCTTAAATCTCTTATTCTGTTAATCGCCGTATTTCTTGCTACATATTTCAAATATGTCTTAAGTGATGCTTTTTTCAAATCGATTTTATGTGCATTTTTCCATACCTTAAAATAAGTATCATTCAGGCATTCTTCTACATCTTCCGGTCTGTTTCCCACAATATTTGAAATAATGTAACTAAGTAACTTGTCATATTTTCCTGATAATTTATAAAGAGCTTTTTCGTCTTTATTTATCAGCAACTTTAAAATTCTTTCATCTGTCACTTCTTTGTTCTCCTTAAGGATTTTGTACGTACATTAACTTATACACTATTTTTATCATAATCTTGCAAAAAAATCTCTATTTTTTTTGAATTAGATTGAATTTGGTTAAAAAAAAGCTGCCGCATAAATACGACAGCTCTTCAAATATAATATTTTACATTTACAATTTAGTTTTCAATACAACTTATTTTTCAAGTCTTACTTTAACTTAATCTTTACAGCCTTTGAATATTTGCCATATACTTTTGTTCCATTAACGATAACATACGCTCTTACTTTGGCAAAATATTTTTTATTTGGTTGTAACTTTTTAACTGTAACAGATAACTTCTTTGCATCTACTGTTTTTGTTGTCTTTTTAGCAAATTTCTTTGATGTTGATACTTTTATCTCATATCCTGAAGCACCATTTACTTTTTTAAGTTTAATAACAACTTTCTTTGCTCTTGCTTTCTTAACAGCTGATTTTATTTTTCCAGTTCCTACAATTGTCTGTGTGCCTGCGTCTAATGTCTGCGTCGTTTGCTGTGTTCCATTTACCGTTGTTGTATTCGCTTTATTAGTTGTAGTCTGTGTTGTTGCAGTTGTTGTCTGTTGTGTATTGTTTACTACAGTTGTAGCTTCTGCCTTTGTTGTAGTCTCTTCCTGTTTTGTTGTAACCTCTTCCTGCTTTGTTGTAGTTTCTGTCTTTGTTGTAGTTTCTGTCTTTGTTGTAACATCCTCAACCTTATTTACTATCAACAAAATCTTAAATATTTTTGTATCCATTCCATTTGTTACCTGACAATAATATAATCCGGCGTTGTCTGAATTTGCATTATTTATAGAAATTGTTGCATTGTTTTCTCCCTCTATAAGAGAATTTCCATTGAACCATTTATATGTAATTGTTCCAATATCTGAAGATATAATTGCTCCAATTCCTATTGAAATATTTTCGCCTTCTTTGCAGATAATATTATATCTGTTATTTTCTACATCATAATTTGCAGAATAATTAATTTTCAATTTAACATCATCAGACTTTTTCAAAGTTACTCTAAATGAATTGTAGTTTTGTTCGTTGCTACTTATAACAAAATAATAAGTTTTATCCTTTTCAAGAGTGTCGATAACTACAAAGTTCTTTCCATTTCCATATTCATTATAATCAATGTACTTTCCTGTTTCATCATATAAATCACAACGTGTCGCAGGTCCGTTATTTTCTTCTGATTCACTAGAATACATAGCATACTGTCCGTCTGTATTTGGCACAAATTTAAAAACTATCTGCTTAGTCCCGTTCTCTCTAAATGCCACTTTCTTTGAATCATTCAAGAAAATCTCTTCATTATTTTTTTCAAATTCTGATACTGAAACATTTGACAAAAGTTCTATTTCAAATATTTCTGAATTGATTCCATTTGAAACAACACATCTGTATCCTATTGGGCTCTGCTCATTAACCTGATTTATTGTTAATGTTTCACCTTTTTCATTTGGCAAATATGTCAAATCCATATTTTTATCATATGCATACCATGAATATGTAATTGTTCCTGTTGCTGATGTAACCTTGGCATTTAAACTAACTGTCACAGGCTTTCCTAATATTACAGGAATTTTTACATGATTAGATTTACTATCTCCCAAATAATCAACTTTCAATGAAACGTCAGAATATTTTCTAAGCGTAACACTTGTGTTTAAAGGATTTCCTGACTCGCTTATTATCTGGAAATAATAAACCTGTCCCTCTTTCATTTCATAATTTGTACAAAAATTGATTCCTTCTGAATCCATTGGATAAAAATTAGATATTACATCGCCTGTGGAATTTAAGATGTTGCAATGGACACTTTGATTTCCCTCACTAAATAAAGCATATGTGTCTGTCTGTGTTGGTACAAATTTGTATAAAACACTTTTTGAATCTGCACTTACAACCTGAATCTTTTGACTTAAATTTACTGTTACACTATTTGTAACATCAACACTTGCGTATATACCATTAACCTGTGTACATGGTATGTTTGACATAATCATTCCGGCAGCTAAAACACAGACTGCTACCTGTTTAAATAATTGTTTTCTTAACATAAAACCCTCTCCTTTGTTTTTCCCAATAACGTTTTAATTATATTTTATTTTTACTAATCAAACAAGTATTTTGCCGAAATTTGCACTAAAGTTTGTAAAATTATTTCAGAAAAATTTGTAATAAAATACGGTGGCAGGCAAATTACCGCTACCACCGCATTTTATATTTGATATTTATTGATGATTCTAATCACTTAAATTCATTTTAGTTGTAAAAATTTAAGTCTATTTTTCTCATCTTTAGTTAAGTTCTTTTTCTTAATTATTCTAAACACTTAAGTCTATTTTCTTAATTATATAAACAATTGATGAACTGTATCCTATTCCATGCTCTTTCTCACACGCATATAAATGATAACTCATCCATTTATTAAACTGACTATCATTCATTGCATCAATTTGTTCAGTCATCATAGAACCAATTCCATCCATGGCAAATCTTTTTGTAAATTCCATTCCACTTGAATGAATTACATCTTCCATCTCATCTATGGTAAATGTAGTTTTGCTTCCATGAAGAATCTTCATTGTTTTCTTGTCTACATTTTCAGATTTAAGAAAATCAGGATCGTAATTTAAAATTTCATTTGCAAGCATCATATCATTAGAAGTAAATGAAACGAAAACTCTTCCGCCTACTTTACACACTCTGTATGCTTCTTTAAGAAATGACACCTGTTCTTCTTTTGTCTTTAATTTATCCATAGGTTCAACTGCAAGTACAACATCAAAACTCTCATCATTAAATTCTGTTAAATCTATGGAATTAACAGAAGTAACTTTGTGACCTTTCTGTTCAAAATAAGCTTTCTGTGCTACAAATCTTGAGCTTATGTCAAGAATATCGCTCTTCTTTGGCAATCTTTCCTCTACATAATAGATTGTTGTCAATATACCAATATTGTAAGAATTCGGAATATGGTTAACTTGTGAAGCTGCTTTTTCCTCTGAGCCCGTTTTTTCTTCTAAATGCTCTGCAGAATCGTCTTTTTCCTCTTTAGCAAAATCATCTTCCAATTTATCGCTTATCTTGCATTCAGTCTTTAGTTCCTGTTTTTTCTTATCGTCATCTTGTTTTAAAGATATTTTAGCATTATCAGAAGCCGTTCTTTTATTAGTAGCTTCTTCTTTTAATTCAACATCCTGTTCTGACTCATATAAAGATTCTTCTATTCCATTCGCATTAGATATCTCTTCAAGCATAACTTTTTTCATTTCTATCTTATGAGCTTCCTCGTCTAATACTCTAAGCGCTGCCTGTATATTTTCTTTAAGTTCAATCTTCTCAACAGGCTGAAGTCCTTCGATAACTTCTTCTTCATTATAACTACCCGCCTTCTGTGAGCTTACAGCCTTTTCAACATCATGGTTAATATTTTTTATCTTCTGAGTCTCGAATTCTTCTTCATTATTCTCGTCACGATCTAACTCAAACATATCTTTGTCATCTACAAATTCAATTCTTTTTATCATAATTCCCGTACTAAAATGAAATTTATGATAAAATTTCTCCAATTGTTTTGTTGTCCTACCATCTATTGGTGTTGGATTCGTAGTAACATGTTTAAATTTACGTTTTTCAACATATAACATCATCATCTTCATAAGGGTTGAACCTACCCCTTTTCCATTATGCTTTTCGCTTACAATCAGCATATCTATATGAAGTGAATTGTCCTTTATATGCGAAATATCATTTTCGTCTTTAGAGTTATATGAATGTCCTGCAATTGTTCCAACCGGTAATATCTCTCCCGGATAAAAAGCCTCTCCGCAAACCTGAGACCCTTCTTCTTTAAATTCGATTCGATAATCCTTGTATATATATGCTACAGTATCGTACATTCTTTTTTTCTCCTTAAAAGTCCCTATGTATATAATATCAAATTTGGCACTTTCTTTCCATAGAATATAAGAATAAATATTAGTATTATCTAATCTTTTATTTAAATAAACTTCACATAAAAATTTTTTAGAGATAAGTAATAATATAAACAGAAAACATTCATTATCTAATCTTTCATTTTACAATATATAATCTCAATAATTTAAATAATAAATAACGCCAAAAAGAAAATGAGCATTCACAAATCTTTCGATTGCAAACGCTCATTATTTTAAAGAAGTTCGTTAATTGATTGGGGTCTCTAATAAAATATGAAGGTATTTGATATAATTATATTAGGAATTTAACGACTTCTTTCTTCTTCCTCATTGTAATTGAACTGTTTTTATTATGCAACCCTTTATTTTATAGGCAGGTGTTATTTTTTTATTCAAATTAATAAAAACACTTTTATTAATATTTTGTTTGACAATATTCTCTATTTGTGATATAAATATCAAGTGCTTAACGCACAGCAACCTTTAGGGGTGTAGTTCATCGGTAGAATAAGAGTCTCCAAAACTCCAGAGGAGGGTTCGATTCCTTCCACCCCTGTTATAAAAAAATCGTGTTTTTAACACGATTTTTTATTTTTACATAAACTTATTTAAATTTAATTTCATAAACAACACCTTGTAAAAAACCTTCAGTGCTCAAATGACACTGAAGGTTTCATTTTATAAGTTTATAATTCAGTTTGCCGTATTGGCATTAATATATTTCCGAAAATAAATTTAATTATTTTCTTTTATACCGACACTACTTTATAAACATTTTTCTATTTTGTTTTAATAGCTTTTACTTTTGACCATTTACCAAATTTCTTTTTCTTTTTAACAATTGTATATGATCTTGTTCTTACAAAATACTGTTTCTTTTTCTTTAATTTCTTAATAACAATGCTATTTTTCTTTGTTAATTTAGTAATTGTTACTTTCTTTTTAAATTTCTTTGAAGTAGAAACCTGTACCTGATATCCTTTTGCTTTTGCGATTTTCTTAATAGAAATCTTTATACTTTCTTTACCGGCTTTTAAAACATTTCCTTTAACTGTCTCTTTAATTGTTGTATCTTTTGCTGCATTGCCTACTGTATTGTTTGTTGTCGGTGTTGTTACATTATTCTGTCCCGGTAATGTTATTGGCTGACCTGATTGGTTCGGTTGATTTGGCTGATTTATCTGTGAGTTACCTCTAACAATAATAAATCTTGTATATCCAATACGCTCTCTATACTCTCCATCTCCATCATAACTTACCTTATAAACATCACAATAATAGGAAACAGGATTCTGATATGAATAAATATTAGTTGTTGTTACATTACTTATGTCATAAACTAATTTTGTTCCAAGATTTTCATCCTTTTCATTTGACCATTCACATATATAATTTTTATTTAATGATACTTTTGTTCCATTTTCGTAAACGTCCGGAACAAGTGTCGCTGAACTTCCTTCATTTGCATATACAACTTTCATTTCAGTAACACCTGAAAAATCAGCATCTTCTTTACTAATATATGCATCTGATTCATCTATCTTTTTCCCGTTTTTATAGATTGCATATGTCCAATATGTACTTGTATCGCCATTTCTATAAAAATCTTTTTCAGATAAATTGTTTAATAAAATAAATCCATCTGAAGAAACTTCCACAGGATCACCATATTCATAATAATAATCGTCATCGTCACTATCATAATATCCCTTTCCTGTATACTTATACCATTTTACAGTTATTCCTTCATTTGCAGGATTAACTTCATTATATGTTTCTGCATTAGCAACATTAGCTTCAAGTATACAACTCTGTCCTGCCATTGTTCTTATCCATATACTCTGTGTTTCATATGCATAAACTCTGTCGTAAATATAAAATGTAGTTGCATCAATAAATTTATCATTTTTTTTGATTATACAACGATATCTTATATTTGAATCTTCATCATAGAAATCATTTTGTTCAACGCTATCAATTGTATAGCTTTTTCCTTTTCCTATTTCTTTTCTTTCATCATCATTACATTTATACCAAGTACAAGTAATTCCCTCTTCATCCGGGTCAACTTCTTCTTTTTTATAATTTTCAACTTTAATATTTAATGAAACAGATTCTCCCTGGCTTGCGTATATATTGCCACTATTATCTGAGTTAATTTTATAAGAATATTCTATATCATATATATAAAACTCAAGCGTATCATTATATTCGCCATAACGCCAATCAACTTTGTATGTAACTTCATTAAATATATGCTCCGTTACGTTGTTAACTGTATAAAAACTTCCGGTACCTAACTCGTCAATTTTACTTGTCTCATCATCTTCCATATACCATCTATATGTTATTCCAAGATCTCCTAAATCCTCAATATGATTTCCATATTGATCTTCAGCATATGTTTTCAATTCAACTGTATCACCTACCCTGGCATATACATTAGAACTACAATTTACCCCATTAATTATTGGTGTATATTCTGTTGCAAATAATTCTGTGCTAAAATTGTTATTATCATATTCTCTAACATCTATCTTATATTCTTTATCCTTATATAATGTAGCTGTTAAAAGAAAGTTGTTTGAATCGCCGTCATCACCATCATCATCATGGATAAGTTCTTTCCAAGTTGTTCCTTCCTTTACATACAAAGTTCCGTATGTATCATCCTCTCCCTGTGTGTACAACATATAGTACCCATCTTTTTCAACTGTAAATTCATAACCTACTGTTTCACCCTGAGATGAAATTGGAATTGAAGTATCAATATGAATATTATTTGTTCTGGATGTTATATCCGCCTTTACTTGTGTTGCGTTGCCAAATGTAATTCCTACTGTCAATGTTGCAATCATTGCTACAGTTTCAGCAAATGCAATTGTTCGTTTTACATTTTGTCTCATTGTACTCTCCCTTCATTTATTTGTTTTGTTACTTTATAAGTTCACAAATTTAATGCATAATGTGCATATTATTTAGAACCTCACAAAATATTATACATTAATATGTGACATTCCTCAACTGTTTTGTTTAGATATTTTTATAAAAAACCTGAAATTGATATATTCTTCCACTTTACATTTATTAGCAAAATTAAAATCAATTTCAGGTTTATTTATAATTATGTATATACTTTTTTATTTTTTAGTTTTTACAGATTTTATCTTTGTCCAGGCACCATATACTTTCTTACCATTTACAATTAATTATTATCTTATTCAAAATTAATTATTAATTTCTATCGTATATATTGCTAATTTGTAATTTTAACTTTTATTCTATAAATTTTGCCTTATTAATTCTTTTAGTTACTTTAAACTAAATCCTGTGCTTCTTTTACATTACTAATGCCTATTAATTCTATTCCACTAGTATCTTTTAAGCTATCTATTGATACCTTTGGAAGAACACAGCGTTTAAATCCTAATTTTTTTGCTTCTGCAACTCTTTGATCTGTCATTGCAACTGCTCTTATTTCACCTGCAAGACCTACTTCACCAAAAAATATTGTATCAGCTTCAATGACTCTGTTTTTATAACTTGATAGCATAGCCATTACAAGAGCCAAGTCAAGTGCAGGTTCAGATATTTTCATTCCTCCTGCAACATTTACATAAGCATCAAAATCTCCCATTTGAATACCTATTCTTTTTTCTAAAACTGCCATCAAAAGATTTACTCTGTTGTAATCAGTTCCCACCGCAGTTCTTCTCGGCATACCAAAATTGCTTCTTGTTAGAAGTGCCTGTATTTCCACTAAAATAGGACGTGTTCCCTCCATGAGGCAGGCTACAACTGAACCCGAAGCATCTGTAGGTCTTCCCTCAAGCATAAATTCTGAAGGATTAAGTATCTGCTCTAATCCTTCGCTTCTCATTTCAAATACTCCTATTTCATTTGTAGAACCATATCTATTCTTTACACCTCTTATAATTCTGTAAGCAGCATGTCTGTCTCCTTCAAAATAAAGAACTGTATCTACCATATGCTCTAACACTCTTGGTCCTGCCACAACCCCCTCTTTTGTTACATGACCTACTATAAACATTGGAATTGTACTTCCCTTTGCGACCTGCATGAGAGCGTTTGTAGATTCTCTTACCTGACTTACACTTCCTGGTGCCGAACCTACTTCTTCACGATACATTGTCTGAATCGAATCAATAACAACAATATCCGGTTTACATACCTTTATCTGTTCCTCAATTGTATCAAGACTTGTTTCGCACAAAAGGAGCATTTTGTCATTAAATTTTCCTATTCTGTTTGCTCTTAATTTTATTTGCTTAACTGATTCTTCACCTGATATATAAAGCACTTTTTTTCCATCATTTGACAGGTTTCTGCATACTTGCAACAATAGCGTTGATTTTCCAATACCCGGGTCTCCTCCTACAAGCACCATTCCGCCGGGTACAATTCCTCCGCCTAATACTCTGTCTAGTTCCGAAAATCCTGTTGATATTCTTTCTTCATCTGCTACATCAACCTCATTGATTACAACCGGTTTACTTTCAAGTATATTTCTTCCCGTAAGTCCCTTTGTTTTCTTTGTGACTAATTCTTCTACAAATGTGTTCCATTCTTTACATCCCGGACATTGTCCTAACCATTTGCTTGTTTCATATCCGCATTCTTTGCAAAAAAATGCTGTTGTCTTTCCTTTTGCCATATTTCTCCTTTTTCAATCTCTGGGGGTGAAGCAAGATAATTTTGACTAAAGTACGCTCGCGCTGCTTGCCACTCGTAGCGGTTCTAAATCTTCCGCCATATTCTGACTTCGAAACCATTGGTTTCTGTCAGAATATGGCGAAAGATTTGAACCGACGGCGGCAAATGCTCTTTATTCAAATTTATCCTGCTTCACCTTCCGGGCTTTAAAACTCTCGCTTCTTCTCAGTGATTATGCATTCG